>JALUXQ010000222.1 GCA_027013265.1 Campylobacteraceae bacterium
CTTCTTATCTAGCTTAAATCCTGGTATCCCATATGTTAAAAGCCCACCAGCTCTATTTTCTCTCTCATACATATCCACTTTTATGCCACTTCTTAGAAGATATGTGGCAGCTGCGATTCCAGCTGGCCCACTTCCTATGATAGCCACTTTCTTATCTGTTGTAACTCCTGGAAAGAGTGGCTTAAGACCTTTTTTAAAGCCCTCTTCTGAGATAAAAGTCTCTATATTGCCTATCGTTATCGCACCGTGTCCATCATTAAGAGTACAGTCACCCTCACAAAGTTTTTCCTGAGGACAGATTCTTCCTGTTATCTCAGGAAATGGATTTGACTCATTTGAAAGGTTAAAAGAGAGCTCCAAATCCATCTTTGCAGTTGATTTTAGCCAATAAGGGATATAGTTATGCAAAGGGCATTTGTTGTGACAATACGGATCCCCACACTGCACACATCTGCTAGCCTGCGTTGTCGCATCTTCCTTTCCCAAAAGCTCATATATCTCTTTAAAATCACCTACTCTATCACTACTTTCTCTCTGTTTTGCACTTATTCTCTCTAAATTAATAAACTCTTGCATGTTAGTTTTAATCTCCCTCATCTGGATTTAATGGAATTTTTGTCATGTCTTTTGGCATGACCATCCAAAAATCTCTTACATTGTGTCTAAAATCTTCTACTATATGTCTAGCTTTTATACTATCGGTCTCATTTATATGTGTTTGCAAAAGCCTCTTCAAGAAGTGCTTTGCTTCATCCATTTCATCGATATCAACACGGACTGCGATGACAAGCTCTTGATTTAATTTATCTATAAAGTCTCTGCTTTCATCATAAACAAATGCTATGCCACCTGTCATACCTGCACCAAAATTGACACCAGTGTTTCCCAAAATCGCAACTATTCCGCCTGTCATATATTCGCAAGTGTGATCTCCTGTACCCTCAACCACTACTGTCGCTCCTGAGTTTCTCACGCAAAATCTCTCGCCTACAACACCTGCAATAAAAAGCTTACCACCTGTGGCGCCATATAAGCAGGTATTTCCTGCACATGCATAGTTTTCCTTTTGATTTTTTGGCGTGATTACTATCTTGCCACCATTCATCCCTTTTCCAACATAGTCATTTGCCGAGCCTTTTAAATTCAGCGTTATACCCTCAGTTAAAAAAGCTCCTAATGACTGACCTGCAACTCCATTTAATTTAAACACGATGCTATCTTCTTTTAGACCTTTGTTACCATAATACTTGGCAACTTCTCCGCTTATTAGAGTACCGAAGCTTCGGTTTGTATTTCTAATTTTTTTATGGATTACTATATTTTGTTCTGGATTTTCTATCACTTGTCTGACTTCACTTAGGGCATTTTTTTCAAACTCATTTGTATCATATGGAGTATTTGGAAGTTTTGCATGTGTATCTGCACCCTCTATTCGCATAAGTATCGATGAAAAATCAAATTTCTTCGCAAAATCATCATCAATGACGCTCAAAAGGTCACTTCTGCCTACTATCTCCTCTATACTTTTGTATCCTAGTTTTGCTAGTATCTCTCTTATATCTTCTGCCATAAAGGTAAAAAAGTTTACAAGCTTATCAACATTTCCTATGAAAAATTCTCTTAGTTTTTTATCTTGTGTGGCAATTCCGACCGAACATCTGTTTAGATGGCAAATTCTTAAAATCTTACATCCAAGCATCGTTAACGCCAAAGTTCCAAAAGCATAACTCTCTGCTCCTAGCATCGCAGCTTTTACGATATCAAGTCCAGTTTTTAGACCACCATCTGTCTGCAAATGCACTTTACTTCTCAAGTCATTTGCCTTTAAGGCATTGTGTGCCTCACTAAGACCAAGCTCCCATGGATTTCCTGCAAATTTTATAGAACTAAGAGGCGCTGCCCCTGTTCCACCATCTCCACCTGAAATGATGATCTTATCTGCATATGCTTTAGCAACACCTGTGGCAATCGTTCCTACTCCAGCAGTCGAAACAAGCTTCACAGTGATAGTAGCGTCTGGATTTATCTGCTTTAAGTCAAATATAAGCTGGGCTAAATCCTCTATAGAGTATATATCATGATGAGGAGGGGGAGATATCAGTGTAACCCCAGGAATTGTATATCTCAAGCTCGCAATCAATGGAGAAACTTTATGCCCAGGTAGCTGTCCACCCTCGCCTGGTTTTGCTCCTTGAGCTACTTTAATCTGTATTTCAGTTGCACTTCTTAGATACTCTGGTGTTACTCCAAAACGCCCAGATGCTATCTGTTTTATCTTTGATATTTTGTTCGTTTTGAGCCGTTCTGTTGACTCCCCGCCTTCACCGCAGTTTGACATACCGCCTATTTGATTCATAGCCTCCGCCATTGCTTCGTGTGCTTCAGGAGAGATAGAGCCTAGACTCATAGCAGCCGTATTAAATCTCTTAAATATCTCTTCTATCGGCTCTACTTCATCTAAATTTATCGGCTCTTTATCGGATTTGAATTCAAAAAAGTCTCGTATTGCTTTTTTATCCCTACTATTGACTGCATTGGCAAAAGCATCATAATCTTCCCGTTTTCCACTATCGGCAAGTTTATGGACAGCATGTACTACAGTTGGATTAAAGGCGTGATACTCCTGTCCATCTAAGTATTTATAAAAACCTCCTATCTCTAGCGGGAACAATCTTTTGCTCAAATTGATTTCATATGCCTCTTTATGGTTGAAATTTATCTTTTTTTCTATGTCATCATATCCAAGACCTGGCAAGAGAGTATGTACACCATTGAAGCAGTCTTTAGTTATCTCGCAAGAGAGTCCGATGGTATCAAAAAGAGATGAGTTTTTATATGATGATATCGTAGAGATTCCCATCTTTGATATTATCTTTAGTAAACCTTGATTTAGGGCATGATTTATATTTTTAAGTCTTGATTTGATTTCATACTTACTTAACTCCTCTTTCTTTGCCTCTTGTAAAACTGTGGAGTAGAGAAGATAAGGATATATAGCACTTGCTCCAAATCCTATCATACAAGCACACGAGTGAGAATCCAAAGCTTCACCAGAAATCGCAACTATACTCACCTGATCTCTTAAATTATTTTCCAACAAAGCTTCATGAATCTTCCCTATACACATAAGCATTGGCATTGGCTTATTTACACCATCCATTCCTGTGTCATCAAGATATATCATTGTTAAATTTTCATCTCTTACAGCTTCTAGCACATCGTATGCCAAATCTTCCAAACTGCCTTTTAGATTATCCTCAAAAAGAGTAGAAAAGACTTTTCCTTTATAGGCATCTTTATATCTAGGTTTACTCTTGTCTCCAAATGACTGCAAAACCTCTATCTTCTCATGCATTAAAATAGGTGAAATTGTTTTGATTCTTGTGGAGTGGCTAGGCTCCTCTTTTAAGATATTGCCAAGTCTTCCAAAGCCTGTATTTAGACTCATGACTATCTTTTCACGGATAGGGTCTATCGGTGGATTTGTCACTTGTGCAAATTTTTGTTTAAAAAAATCACTAAAATTTCTCTGCCTGTTGCTAAAAGCTGCCAAAGGAGTATCATCACCCATAGAGCCGACTCCCTCTTTGCCATCTTTTACCATAGGCTTCAAAACCATATCTTTAAACTCTTGTGTTATATTGAAAAATCTCTGCTCCATGATAAGATCTTCCCTCTCATAATCACTCATATCTTCAAATGGCATCTCAACAAACTCTTGCAGATATATCAAGTTCTCATTCAACCAAGAACCATAAGGTTTTGAGGATTTGATATAGTTATCTATATCTTTGCTTTTTAAAATTTTGCTGTACTTTAGATCCAATCCTATCATCTGTCCACTCTGGAGTCTTCCTTGCTCTAAGATATCATCTTCATCGATATCTAGCACTCCATATTCACTCGATATGACAATTCTCTCATCTTTTGTTATCACATATTTTGCAGGTCTTAGTCCATTTCTATCTAAAACACAGGCTATATATCTGCCATTTGTTAGTGAAACTGCAGCTGGTCCATCCCAAGGCTCGAAGCTTATACTCGAATACTCATAAAAAGATCTAAGTTCACTATCTATATATGGAGCATTTTGCCAAGGCATAGGTATCAGACATCTTATGGTTTTGAAAAAATCATATCCGTTTGCAATCATGAACTCAAACATATTGTCCAAGCTAGCACTATCGCTTACATCGTTGCTTGTGATTGGAAAGAGCTTTTGCAACTCTTTTTTTGAGAATACTTCACTTTTTAGTGTCCCGTATCTTGATTGTATCGCTACTCTATTTGCTGAAATGGAGTTTATCTCTCCATTGTGTGCTAAAGTTCTAAAAGGTTGTGCCAATTTCCATTTTGGAAGAGTATTTGTCGAAAATCTTTGGTGAAAAAGGGCAAATTTTGTCTTAAAATCTTCATCATTTAAATCAAGATAAAAAGATTTGATATATGTGGGCATTATCAAACCCTTATAAGAGACGGTTGTGCTTGAAAATGATGCGATATAAAAATCCTCATCTCTCTTTAGCTCATTTTCTGTCTCTTTTCTACTTAGATACAACAATGCTTCAAATCTCTTAGTTGCCATCAAAGATGCGGGTGTTACGAAGATTTGTACGATTTGTGGCAATAAATCTAAAGCCTGTTGTCCAAGCGCATCTGTATTTATAGGTACATCTCTATATAACACAACTTTGAGGTCATTTTTCTCACAAATATTTGAAAAAGTCTCTTTTTGTTTATCATTTTGCAAAAACACCATCGCTACGGCAAACTGTTTTGGCAAATCAACACCTAGTTTTTTTGCCTCTTTTTTCATAAAATCTATCGGCAAAGAGAACAGAAGCCCACTTCCATCTCCACTTTTGCCATCAGCCGCTATCGCACCTCTGTGCATCATGCGTTCAAGTGCTTTTATAGCATCTGTTGTATTTTTATAAGTCGGGATATTGTTTATATTTGCAAGAAGTCCAAAACCACAATTATCTTTAAAGCTAGTTATGAGATCCAAGATAGCCACCTTACTGTTATATTTTTTGTTAAGAGTGATGAATATACAATAAAATCACTTAAGATATGATAAATGAGTAAAAATAGGCAGTATATTATCTCTCTTTATCTTATTTATTCTTAAGTATTCATAAAAATATGGACTATCCTCATAAAAAGTTTTTATAACTATTTTTTAGATATTATACTAATATGCAAGGATACATAACGAACATAAACAAAGCGAGAGATGAAGATTTAATCATCACAATTTTGACACCACGCAAACAGTACACAACATATAGATTTTATGGTGCAAGGCATTCAACTATCAATCTAGGGTATAAGATAGACTTTGAACTTCAGCACTCATTTAAGTCAAAGATTCCTCAGCTAAGGAGCGTACTGCATTTGGCAAAGAGGTGGAATATAGATCGAATTCGCATGTACATATGGCAACAATTTGTTAAATTTTTCTACAAACACTTAAAAGATATAGAAAACATAGAGGAGTTTTATTTCAAGCTTCTCGAGGAGTCTTTTGAAAAGTGGGGCGAGCAAAATCCAAAGCGAATTGCAATCGAATGCTATATAAAATTGCTGGAGTTTGAAGGGCGTCTGCATAGTGATTTTATCTGTTTTGAGTGTGAAAAAAAGATAGAGAAAGATATCTCTTTACTGCGAGCTTTTTTGCCAGCTCACAAGGAGTGCATATATACAGATAGCTATAAATTAGCACATGTAAAAGAGTTGTTTAAAAACAAAACTACACTTTTTTTTGATGATAAAGAGATAGAGCGTTTATGGCAAATCTTATGTGAGGGATTTTAGACAGATTTGAATATATTTTGGATATAATAATTTTAATAGAATATTTATATGATAGTTCCCAGAGGTTGTTTATGTTTAAATATCTAATTATATGTGTCTGTATCGTATCATTTGCAAGTGAGCCTATCAGTCCAATTCCAAAAACAGTAGAGTACAACAAAGCAAAAGCTTTAC
>JALUXQ010000223.1 GCA_027013265.1 Campylobacteraceae bacterium
ATTATCTTTTTTAGATCCATTTTATTAAACTCTACAAAGAATTCTTTCTCAAGCTCGTTCAGGTATCTTACACCTGCTTTTAATGGCAATATGGGAAAAATTTCATTTTGCACTAAAGTACATAATTCTATCTTTTCCTTTCTTTTGCACCCATCCATAGATGTTATAAATTCAAGCATATCTGCTGCTAGTTCATCTAAAAACTTTGTTTCCTCTTTCATTTGTGATAGTGCTTGGGGTAAGTTTTCAATACCTATCATGCCGTCTTCAAGCTCTTCTATATAACCATTTAATATAGTGATTGGCGTCTTTATGTCATGAGCCATAGAGATGAGTAGATTTGATAGATCCTGGTTTTTTCGTTTTAAATCTTCTATGAGATGTTTTAATTGGCTAGATAAAAAGTTCATAATGTCATTTATGTCATTTATCTCCGTTATCGTATTTTGACTACTGTCTTTGATATAGTTTTCATTTTTAATATCCTCCAAGCGATTTTTTATAAAATTAAACTTTCCAGAGAGGTACCCTCCTAGTATTAAACTGATAATACCTACAACAGGAGTTAAAAAAATGACCACAAATACAATCTGAACAGCCATATGAATCCCGATGGGTTTACCTATGATGATATAAGTCAAAAGCGAACTTAAAATAGATATAAAAAAACCCGCTAAAGTATAGATAATGATTAAAAAAGGTTTAATTTTCATATATTTTATACCCCATTCCTCGTACGGTTTTTATAATCTCTTTATCATAATACTCTCTAACTTTTTCTCTTATATGATAAATATGGCTATTTATCCCCTGCTCATCTATTTCTCCAAGATAATTGTCATATATGATTTGAGCCAAATCTACTCTTGAAAAGACTCTGTTTTTATTGTTTATCAGCACAGATAAGATTGTATATTCACTTGGTGTAAACTCTATCTTAAACCCACCTATAAGTATCTCTTTTGCATCTTCTTTGAGAATTATATCACAAAGAGATATATCTTTTAGGCAAGCGATTTCCTCCTTTCTCTTCAGCAGAGCTTTAATTTTTATGGCCAACTCTCTAGCAGAAAATGGCTTTGCTATATAGTCATCTATCCCGCAATCATACCCTTTTGTCTTAAATTCCATCGTATCGAGTGCACTTATCATAACAATCAAGCACTTTTTTGATTTTTTTCTTATGGTTTTGCATATCTCAAATCCATCTACATGTGGTAGCATGATGTCAAGTGTGATTAAGTCATATGAGTTTGAGGCTATTTTAGAGATAGCCTCTCTCCCATCATATGCGATATGTGTATCATAAAGGTTGTTTTCTAGCCTATTTTTTATAAACTCAACTATACTCTCTTCATCTTCTACTATCAGTATATTTTTTTTCATTTTACTGTCCCCTCTGCCCATAAATGGCATCTCTCATCTTTTCCACTCATCAAAAAAATTTATGGGCAGATTCCTCGCACTATTGCATAAGAGGTTTGTTTAGCTTATCTAAACTCTTATAAAAATGGGCTATTTTTTAAAACATCCTTTGAAATTTTGTGAATAGTGCATCATTTGACTTTACACTCGCATGACAAGCTACACAGCTTTTAGGATCTCCGCCCCATGCTTTGTAACTTCCATTTTTTTTGACAAATCTTGCATATCCCCAGCCATCGCTCTCTTTGTGTTTTGTGGCATCTTTTATCATGTATTCAACTCTTTGGATTTTATCCGCTTCAAGAGCTGATGGAAATGAAGCCATATCATTTACACTCCATCCGATCTTCACCACTTTACTTCCGTTTGGCATAACTTTTGCCTTGGCTCTTAGAGCATTGTATGCGACTGGATTTGCGAGTATGTATCTTATCTCATTTTTATCTTTTCTGAAGTGGGTAGCAACTATTTTATAGCTTTTATAACCCTCTATATCTTTAAAATTAAGACCCGTATTTTTCATCGTTAAATTAGGAACTTTTGTATTATCACTAAGATAAACATCCGCTCCAAAAAGTGTTGCGGTACTAAGAACAACTGCTGCCAACGCTATACTAATTTTTTTCATCTTTTCTCCTTGAAATTGATTTGTAGAGAAATTATAATAGGTGTTTATGGAGATTCCATGAATATGGCTAAATATTTATATTATATTGCTATAATTTCAACAAAAAAAGGAAAATATATGTTAGAGATTAACCAAAAAGCACCAGAGTTTTGCTTGCCAAACCAAGATGATATCGAGATTTGCCTGAGAGATTTAAGTGGGAAGTGGATAGTTTTATACTTCTATCCAAAAGATAACACTCCAGGATGTACTGTTGAAGCTTGTGAATTTACCTCTGCCTTGCCCGAGTTTGAAGACTTGAATGCTGTTATTTTAGGCATTAGCCCTGATAGTTCTAAAAAGCATAGGAATTTTATTGAAAAAAAAGGTTTACAAATCACACTTTTGGCTGATGAGGATAAAAAAGTTTTAGAAAGCTATGAAGTGTGGCAACTCAAAAAAATGTATGGAAGAGAGTATATGGGAGTAGTTCGTTCAACTTTTATAATCTCGCCAAACCAAGATATTAAAGCAGTTTGGAAAAAGGTAAAGGTGAAAGGGCATGTTGAAGCCGTAAAAGAGAAGTTAAAAGAATTGCAAGCTGAGTTATAAAAATCTACTCTTTTTCGCAAACAAACTAAACATAAATATTAGTAATGCCATGATAACGATAGTTGCACCACTTGGAATAGATATATAAAAAGAGACGATCAAGCCCAAAATGACAGAACCAATAGAGAATAAGATAGCCAACATTGCTGTCTTGAAAAAACTTTTTCCATATTGTATTGCTGATATAACAGGGATTATCATCAATGCCCCTATAAGTAGTGCCCCAACAATTTTAATAGATAAACCTATAGTTATAGCAACTAAAGACACTAGCATATAGTTCAAAGAACTAGTATTTACCCCTGTTGTAAAAGCTACATCTTCATCAAAAGCTACAAACAGTAACTTTTGATAAAAGTTTGCGATCAATATTAGACTTAAAATACCAAAAGAGGAGATGATGTAAATATCTTTGTTATTTACTGCTATAATAGAGCCAAATAGATAATTGAAAAGTGATGCGTTAAATGAGTGCGATAAAGATATAATAATAATAGCCAAAGAGAGTGAGCCTGTTAAAAATATAGCCAAAAGAGAGTCTGAGTATATATCATAATTTCTTCTCAAATACTCTATGAACCAAGAGATTATAACTGCCGTAAAAAGAGCACTCCAAGTTGTAGAAATACTAAATAAAAATCCAAAAGCTACACCTAAGAGAGAAATATGAGCTAATGTATCCGAAAGCATGGAGTATCTTCTAACCACCACAAACATGCCTAAAGATGAAGCCAATATAGCTATAAAAATACCGGATATAAACGCCCTAATCATAAAATCATAATGTAATATTTCCATGTATGCCTCAATGTCTATGATGCACCACATGTGCATCGATACCATATAAATCACTCATAGTGCTGCACTGCAATACTTCATTTTTGTTCTTATAGGATAGCAAGGAACGGTTAATGCAGAGCACACTAGTTACATCATCAACAATTACTTCTAAATCGTGAGTGGCAAAGAGTATTGTAATATTGTCTTTTTGATTTAACTCTTTTAAAAAATCGTAAAATATTTTTTGTGAATTGGTGTCAACACCTGTGTTGGGCTCA
Source organism: Campylobacteraceae bacterium (assembly GCA_027013265.1). GTDB lineage: Bacteria > Campylobacterota > Campylobacteria > Campylobacterales > Sulfurospirillaceae > JAADIZ01. Next base: position 3,703 of record JALUXQ010000223.1, read on the forward strand.
TCTAATATCAAGATGTCAGGCTTGCTTATAAGAGCTCTAGCTATCATAACTCGTTGACGCTGACCCCCCGAGAGTTGAGATATAAGCCTGTTTTTCAAATCAGTTATACCTACTTTATCCATGATAAACCCTATATATTCTCTATCTTCCTTTCCTATAGAGCTAAAAAGTGAGCTTTTATGGGCAAATCCAAGTTTTATAACTTCATAAACTGTAATAGGAAAACTTGAGTCATTTTTTGTAACACCTTGTGGAACATATCCTATTTTAGAGTTATTTTTAAAGCTTGTTCGATCACTGCTAAAAAGCTTTACTTCTCCGCTTGTTGGAGTGATAAGTCCTAAAATCAGTCTTATAAGGGTGCTTTTACCACCACCGTTTGGACCAATTATGGCAATATAGTCACCCCTTTTTATATTAAACGAAATATTTTCTATGTATGTTTTATAGTTTAGATTTTTAATTTCTATTACATCATCAATCAATTTTACTGACAATCCATCGCCCTTTTTAGTTTTACTAGATTTTTTCTCATTATATCCAAAAACTTTACATGCTCTCGATAAGCTTCTTTAGATATATTCCCAATTGGGCTTAGCTCCTCACTATTTACGCCAGCCTCTTTGGCGATAGTTTTAGAAAGCTTATCATTTGCAAACTCTTCAAAAAATACTGTATGGATATTTTCTTTTTTTGTGATATTAATAAGTTGTGCAATTTGCTTGGCAGATGGCTGTTCATCTGGTGACATACCTGCAATATGATATTGCTTGATATTATAGTCATCACCGAGATAGCCAAAAGCATCATGATTTACAATAACTTTTTTATTTTTACAACTCCTTAAAGTTGCATATTCATTTTGTATAGCTTTTATTTTTTTTATATAATTTTTTGCGTTCTTTCTATATATATCGCTATTTTTTGCATCTTTTTCTATAAGAAGATCCTCTACCTCACTGACCATCCTTATATAGTTATCAAAACTCAACCAATAGTGTGGATCAAAAGCTTTACCTTCTTTAAATGATGTATGTTTTTTAATTGCAACATGCTTGCTCATATCTATTGTGATTTTTTCTAAATGATTTGCTTTTACTATCTTATTCGCCCAAGGCTCCATAACAGAACTACTTATTATAAATAAATCACTCCCTAATAGTGTTACTATATTTTGAGGTGTTGGCTCAAATGCATGTGGTTCAGTGCCAAAAGGTATCAGGTTATTTAGCTTGACTTTATCTTTTCCAACCTCTTGCACTACGCTATATAATGGGTATATTGTGGTAGTCACTATAACTTTTGCGTAAATGCTGTTCACTAGTAGTAAAAATGTAAATAATTTTTTCAACCCTTCCCTTTAATACAATGAAGTCGCATTTGTTTTGACAAAATTGTAATATTATTTATTTTAAATGCAACTTAGCTGTATTTAGCTAACAAAAACAAACTCCTATAATGATATCTTCAATTCAGATTCTATCCATCTGTCGCGTTTGGCAGTGCTGGATTTTGGGGCTGATACTTTCACTCTTTTTGCATCTATTTTATACTTATTTAGAAGTGCATTTTTTATCGCATTTGCACGCTCATTTGCTAAGTTTTCTAAGCTTTTTTGATCTATTTTTATCGCATTTGTCAGCTCTTTTTGCATTTGAGTATTTAGTGCAACCAAATCAAGGAAAACTTTTGGCTTCTTGGCTTCTTGCTTTTTATTTTTTACGGATTTACTCTTTTTAGTGGTATTGTCATCAACTTTTAAAATAGTAGTAAATTTTTTCTTTAGTTCCTGATATTTTTTTGAAGAAAAGCTTTTGGTGTATAGAATTTTTAGTGCTTTACCATAGTTGTCGATTTGGGTTGTATTTGAATCTTTTTTGATTTTAGCAAGTTGAATTTTTATAGTCTTTTCAAACTCCTGTTTTTGTAGCTCTTTTGTGTCAAATACTTTATCCCATCCCCCGATAATTTCTAATTTGATGCCCGGTCTTTTGCTCAAGATTTTATTTAAATTAACTAATTTTTCAACCTCAGTAGAGATGATTACAGCCGAGCCTTTTTCGAAGTCTATCGCCTTTAAATCGTCCGCTTTGACACCAAGAAGTGAACCTAGAAATCTAAATGGTGCTGTTACTAAGCCAGTTATCATGTTTCCAACTGCTCTCCAAACAATACCACCATAGCTAAAGTCAG
>JALUXQ010000224.1 GCA_027013265.1 Campylobacteraceae bacterium
AGGAGAGTTTATCGATAATAGTCTATATGCATTTGAAAATAAAGCCTCCTTGTACCTCATGGGCTTTATAGCTATACTGATTATATTTTGGTTATCTAGTATTTTTGTTGGCTTTATCTTGGCTCATATACTGAAGATGAGTGGACTGGGTGGACTCGATAAACTTGCTGGCTTCATAGTTGGCGGATTAAAAGTTTTTTTGGTTTTTTCTGTTTTAGTTATCGCTTTAAACAACATAGCATTTATAAAATCTAGAATACAAAGCTATACTAGTAAGAGTTTTATGTACCCCATATTTCTAAAAACTGGCAAATATATAATAAAATTAGACACACGCGATATAGTTAAAAATGTTGTGAATCAAAAAGATAAAAACTCATCCATTTAGGACAAACAGATGAATTTCATACAAAATTTAGAGTATGACCACCTACTTGCAGAGTTTAAGAAGGTTTTGAAGGAAAGCTTGCTTAAATTTACCAAACAAAGAGAGGTTATACTGCAAACTCTATATAATTTTCCAGAGCACTTCTCTCCTGAAGAGCTACATGTCCTAATCAAGAGCAGCTACCCAGATATCAATATAGGAATTGCTACGATATACAGGACACTCAATCTGCTTGAAAACTCAACTCTAGCAACATCCCTATCGTTTGGGAAAGCTGGTAAAAAGTATGAGTTAGCAAACAAACCTCACCATGACCATCTGATTTGCAAAAATTGCGGAAAGATTATAGAGTTTGAAGATAAAAAAATAGAGAAAAAACAAGAAGATATAGCCACAAAAAACGGCTTTATACTAACAGGGCATGTAATGCAGTTATATGGCATATGTGCTCATTGTCAAAAAAATAAAAAAGGTTAAAATTTGGTATTTACAAATCAATACGAACAACAAAGAATTCAAAAATCACAGGATTTAAAAAGTTTAGGGAAAAATCCATACAGACACAATATAAAAAGAGATTCAACAACTGCTGAGTTTTTAAGCAGTTATGAGTATCTGAAAAACCAAGATGAAAAAAGAGATGAAAGCAAAACGAACACCATAATAGGAAGAGTTAAGTTTTTAAGACACATGGGAAAAGCTGCATTTGCTAAAATTGAAGATGAATCTGGAATTTTACAGATATATTTTAGCAGAGATGAGATAGGATCTGATTGGTTCAAAGAGGCTAAAAAACTCATTGAAGTAGGCGATATAGTAAGCGTCCAAGGCTTTCCTTTTGTAACAAGAACAGGAGAGTTGTCTCTGCATGCAAAAGAGTTGGAGCTTGCGACAAAATCCATAACTCCTCTACCAGAAAAGTTCCATGGGCTGACCGACATAGAGTTAAGATATAGAAAAAGATACCTCGATTTAATCATGAATAAAGATGTCAAAGAGACCTTTAAAACCAGAAGTAAAATAGTCAGCTCCATCAGACGCTTTTTTGAAGAGAAGGGATTTTTGGAGGTAGAGACTCCTATGATGCATCCAATCGCTGGCGGGGCGAATGCCAGACCTTTTATCACCCATCATAATGCTCTTGGAGTTGAGAGATTTTTGCGAATTGCGCCTGAATTATACTTAAAGAGATTAGTAGTTGGTGGTTTTGAGTCAATTTTTGAGATAAATAGAAACTTTAGAAACGAGGGCATGGACTTAACACACAATCCAGAATTTACTATGGTAGAGTTTTATTGGGCATACCATAACTATCATGATTTGATGAATTTAACCGAAGAGCTTTTTTCTGTACTGCTTAAAACTCTTGGTTTGCCAACGATGTTAGAGTTTGATGATATGCAGATTGATTTTTCTAAACCATTTAGAAAGATATCATTTAGAAATGCTCTTTGCGAAATCGGAAATGTTCCTGATGATGTGCTAGAAAATAGAGAAAAAATTATAAATTTTCTTAAAAAACAGAGTATCGAAGTAGAAGAGAAATTGACTCTTGGCAAACTTTATGAAGAGCTATTTGATCTTTTTGTTGAAGAAAAACTGATAGATCCAACTTATATCATAGACTATCCTATCGAAATCAGCCCGCTTGCTAGAAGAAGTGAAGAGAATCCAGATATTGCTGAGAGATTTGAGTTATTTATCGCTGGACGAGAAGTGGCAAATGGATTTAATGAGTTAAATGATCCACTAGATCAGTATGAGAGATTTTTAAAACAGATTGAAGCAAAAAATGCTGGAGATGATGAGGCATGTGAGATGGATGAAGATTATGTTCAAGCTTTGGGATATGGTCTGCCGCCAACTGCAGGTGAAGGCTTGGGGATAGATAGACTTGTGATGCTTTTGACAAATCAAAAATCTATAAGAGATGTTATACTATTTCCAGCCATGAAACCTATAAACGAAAAACCACAAAACGAGGAATAAAAATGAGTATATTAAAAAATGTCGATCCAGAAGTTTATGAATTAACACAACTTGAACTCCAAAGACAGACTGACAACCTAGAGATGATAGCTAGTGAAAACTTTACATATCCTGCTGTTATGGAGGCCATGGGAAGTGTATTTACCAACAAATATGCCGAAGGATACCCAAATAAAAGATACTATGGCGGATGTGAATTTGCAGACAAAGTTGAGCAACTTGCGATTGACAGAGCTTGTAAGCTTTTTGGATGTAATTTTGCAAATGTACAGCCAAACTCAGGAAGTCAAGCAAATCAAGGAGTTTACCAAGCACTTTTAAAACCATTTGACAAGATACTTGGTATGGATTTAAGTCAAGGCGGACACCTGACTCATGGCTCAAAAGTAAGCAGCTCTGGTAAAACTTACTCTAGCTTCTTTTATGGTGTAGATGAAAATGGAAGAATTGATTATGAAAAAGTAAGAGAGATAGCAAAAATAGTCCAGCCAAAGCTGATAGTTTGCGGAGCTAGTGCATATCCAAGAGTGATAGATTTTGAAAAATTTAGATCCATTGCAGATGAAGTTGGGGCTTATCTTTTTGCAGATATAGCGCATATCGCGGGTCTTGTAGCAGCGGGTGAACATCCTAGTCCATTTCCTCACTGCCATATTGTAACAACTACTACTCATAAAACACTAAGAGGTCCAAGAGGCGGTCTTATCATGACAAATGATGAAGATATAGCAAAAAAAGTCAATAGTGCTATATTTCCAGGCATACAGGGTGGTCCTTTGGTGCATGTCATAGCAGCAAAAGCAGTTGGATTTGCCCAAAATCTAAAACCACAGTGGAAAGAGTATGCAAAAGATGTCAAAGCAAATACAAAAATGCTCGCTGATGTACTCTTAAAAAGAGGATATGATGTAGTAAGTGGCGGAACTGACAATCACCTGATACTTGTATCATTTTTAGATAAGAATTTTAGTGGAAAAGAGGCAGATATTGCCCTTGGAAACGCTGGAATCACAGTCAATAAAAACACAGTACCAGGAGAGACTAGAAGTCCATTTGTCACAAGTGGAGTTAGAATCGGAGCGGCAGCTTTGAGTGCACGAGGCATGAAAACAGCCCAATTTGAGACAATAGCAAATAAAATAGCTGATGTCCTAGATGATATAGAAAACACAGATTTGCAAGCTAGTATCAAACAAGAGATGAAAGAGCTTGCTAGTAATTTCATCATTTATGATAGACCAACATATTAGAGGCAAACAAAATGCAAGCAATAGATACCGCTTTAATCAAAATGGATACTACACACTACTGGGTAAAAAGAGATAAAATTGTGCAAAAAATAGTACACAATGGAAGAACTTTTTTTGATAAATATGAGAGAATTGACGAACCATTAACAAATAAAATCATCAAGGATCACGAAAGTGGAAAGATAACAGTTGCTCACTCTTTAATTAATAAATCTGACAAAGTGGAAAATATAGTTATAGACTACAATGGTAGAAATACTCAAAGATTTTGGCATAGGGCACAGTTATTGCTTAGAGAAGAGGGATTTATCAATTTTACAGCATATGAGAGCAAAACTCCTGGTCATCTGCATCTTTATATACATAAAGGACACACAACCCTGCAGGAGGGATACCAGATAGCAAAATTATTATCTATGAAACTGGCTCAAAAGATGCCAAGAGAGTGGAAAGTATTCCCAAGTAACGATATACCAAAAGCGTTCAATATCCTCGCGCTACCATACAAGGTATACAATAAGGAAAGAGGAGCATCTTGGTCTAGGCACATGTAGTCTTTAGAAAAAAAGGAGAAGTGATGGAAGATAAAAATGAATTAAGCGATATAGTTTTGGAAAAAGGTAGTAGCAAAGCACTTAAAGCTAAGAGGATTTTGATTATTATAGCTATATTGATTATAGTGTTTTTGGTAGTAATATTGTCTATGAAATTTATCAATAAACCACAAAGCAAACAACAACCGCAACTTATACTTCCACCTGAGCCAACTTCGAGCGTACAAAAAGTCAAAAAAGATGAACAACTTTTTAAACAAGTTCCTATTATAGAAGATAATAATACAAAAAAAGATAGTTTTGAAAATATGGTTAAGAGCTTAAAAGCTAAAGAGATTGCAAAAACAAAAGTTATAGAGCAACAAAAAATACAAGAGAAAAAAGTAGTTCCAACCACACCAAAAGTTGTGCAAAATGTCGTAAAACCTTTGGTAAAAACCACCAAAAAAGAGCCAAAAAAAGTTATTACTAAAAAAGCGGGAACAGGAGTGTATGTGCAAGTTGGTGCAACTTCAAAGTACTCTCCAGATAAAAAATATCTGAAGAAAATAACAGATAAAAAATACCAATACAGACTATTGCCTGTAGTCATTAAAGGTAAAAAAGTCACAAAGATTCTCATAGGACCTTTTAAAAACAGCAAAATTGCAAAAGAGAATATGGCAAAAATAAAAAAAGATATCAATAAAAATGCTTTTATATACAGGGTTAGATAGTTGCACACAAAAACTGTTCTATTTGATCAACTAACACCTATAACTATATTTAAAAAACTGCAATCCCTCTTCAAAGATGAGCTCTCTTTTCTCTTTGAGAGTGCTATAAACACCGAAGATGGGAATTTCAGTTTTCTTTTTATCGGAGCCAGAGAGAGGCTTGTACACCAAAATTCAAGCAGTTTTTATACAGACGAAAAAGGCAAAACTGCAAAAGTTGATGATAACCCCTTTGACTTCTTAAAAAAAAGATACAAAGATATCGACTATGACAAATATCAAAAACTAACAAAAGAGTTAAATATCGGTTTTATAGATGGCTTTATAGGCTACATCGGATATGACTGCGTCAAGACATTTGAGCCTGTTTTGCAAAAGCATATGGACTCTCTTCATGATGAGCTAAATATACCAGACCTTGATCTCATACGCCCAAAGCTCATCTGTGCTTTTTCGCATAAATCAAACACTCTCACACTAGTCACATTTTTGCCATCTTTTGGCTCAAAATTAGATGAAATCATAAAGCTTTTAAAAGAGCCTCATATTGATATACCTATCATCAAAAGCGATTTAAGAGGCACTAAAGGGGAGTTTGCTTTCTCTAAAGATAAGTTTTTTGAGATGGTTAGAAAATCAAAAAATATGATAAGAAGTGGTGATGTTTTTCAAATTTTGATGTCAAACCGTTTCACAAAATATACAAAAATAGATAGACTAAGTTTCTATAGAATCCTTAGAAATAAAAATCCCTCTCCATATATGTTTAACCTAGATTATGGAAAATTCTCTATTATAGGAAGCTCTCCTGAAGTGATGGTTGGGCTTAAAAATAGACATATAACACTTCGTCCGATAGCAGGAACCAGAAAAAGAGGTGAAGATTTTGAAAAAGATTTGGCACTTGCGCAAGAGCTTTTACATGACG
>JALUXQ010000225.1 GCA_027013265.1 Campylobacteraceae bacterium
ATACATACATACATACACCTTGTGTAGTTGATGCAAATACACCAATCATGACTGCTCTAAAGAAGATGGACAGAAGCAAAAACAAATGTATAGTAGTAAAAAATGGAACAAACTACGAGCACGGCATAGTCACAGACAGTACAATCAGAAAGTATGTGCTGTTTAACAATTATGATAAATTTGCTCCAATTGGACCGATTGCAATACATCCGATAATCTCCATAGAGCATGATGATTTTCTCTCAAACGCACTTCTCTTGATGACAAAAAAATCAATAAAAAGGTTAATAGTAAAAAAAGATGGAGATATTTTTGGCATACTGGAGCAACTTGATTTGCTAAGCTACTTTGCAAATCATACGCATTTAGTCTCAGTACAAATAAAAAAAGCAAAAAATATAGACGAGCTCAAGCTTGCATCTAAAGACTTCATAAATATCATCAAAAAACTTCATGTAAAAGGTACAAAAGTAGAGTATATAGCTCAATTAATCTCTGAATTAAATGAAAAAATATATGAAAAAATATATGAAATGATCATGCCAAAAGAGCTTAAAAACAAAGCAGCTTTAATCGTTATGGGAAGCGAAGGCAGAAAAGAACAAATGCTAAAGACCGACCAAGACAACGCACTTATCATCAACAATTTTGAAGAAGAGAAGGATTTTGAACCTTACATGATGGAGCTCAACAAGATTCTTTTAGATTTTGGTTTTCCAAAATGTGAAGGCAATATAATGGTCTCAAATCCATACTGGAGAAAAAAATCAAAGAGTTTTGCATCTGAAATCGACAGATGGATAGAAGCTCCTAGTGGTGATGATTATATGCACTTTGCTATCTTTTTTGATTCGATTTGTGTGGCTGGAGATCAAGAATTACTGGTCAAGCTAAAAGACAATATATTTAAAAAACTCAAAGGTAAAGACATCATAATGGCAAATTTTGCAAAAGCTGCTCTTCTGTTTGATACACCTATAGGAATATTCTCAAATATAAAAACACAAAACCATAAAGTTGATGTAAAAAAAGGTGGAATCTTCCCAATCGTACAAGGAGTTAGAAGTCTTGCGCTAGAGAATCAAATCCGTCAAACAAACACAGTACAAAGAATCAGAGAGCTAGTAAGACTAAACATACTAGAGTCTAAATTTGCAAGTGAGTTAGTAGAGTCTTTTGATACACTATTAAACCTAAGATTAAAGGAACGCCTTAGTGAAATAGATACGAAAAAGTCTGACAATCCAAATATGATTTTAGTCAACAATCTAAATCAACTAGAGTTAGATCTACTAAAAGACAGCTTCAAGATTGTCAATCTGTTCAAAAAGTTTATAGAGCACCATTTTAAAACTGACTTGGTTAGTTAAATGTTAAATAGGTTTTTAAAGAAGAGAAACAAAAAGAGGTTAACTGATAAAAAATTTTCTTTTATGTTTGACGACTCTATGAGCGATGAGATAGTTGTTTATGACACAGAAACAACTGGCTTAAATCCAAAAAAAGACGAAATCCTCTCAATAGGAGCAGTAAAAGTAAAGGGCAACAGAATACTCACATCAAAAAAATTTGAACTATTTTTAAAACCCACTAAAGAGATAGATGAAAAGAGCATAAAGATACACTATATAAGAAACATAGATTTGCAAAATGGAAGCAATCCAAAAGACGCCATAGAAGATTTTTTGCATTTTATAGGAAACAGAACTTTAGTAGGATACTACTTGGAGTTTGATGTAAAAATGATAAACAAGTACCTCAAGCCTTATCTTGGCATAAAATTGCCAAACAAACAAGTAGAAGTTTCTAAACTCTACTATAAAAAGAAGAGAAGATCTATTCCTGATGCAAAAATAGACCTAAGGTTTGATGCTATTATGCAAGATTTAGATTTACCTATATTTGGCAAACATGATGCCTTGAGTGATGCAATTATGACAGCCATGATGTATGTAAAATTGCAAAGTATCGAACACTTATGATTTAAATTTTACTAATTCCTCTTTGCTTAAAGGCTTAGAGAAGTAAAAACCTTGTCCAAAATCAACACCTATATCTCTAAGCAAATCTTCTTGTTCCTGTGTTTCTATGCCTTCTGCTATGGTTCTAAAATCAAGATTTTGACTTATTGAGAGGATAGATTTTATCATTTCCAACTCTTTTTTACCGCTAAATATAACATCTATAAATGTTTTATCTATTTTTATATTATTTATAGGCAACTGTACCAAATAATTCAGAGATGAGTATCCAGTACCAAAATCATCCATACATATCTTAAAGCCCAAACTTGAAAATTTATCTAGAATTTTTACATTCTCTTTTATATTTCTCATCAAGCTTGTTTCTGTTATCTCTAGTGCTAAATCTTCTGGCGCAACACCCTCTTCTTTTATAATTTTTTCAAAATCTTTTTTGAGACTTTTATCACTTAACTGTACTGCCGATACATTGACAGATATATTCTTCAAACTTGAAAAGTGTTGCTTTAAACATTGAAAATCCCTGCAAGCCTCTCTAAAAACATATCTGCCTATGTCATTAATAAATCCGAGATTTTCTGCTATTGGTATAAATATATCTGGAGGCACGATGCCTATTTTTTTATTTTTCCATCTTATTAGGAGTTCCAAAGACACAACCTCTTTGGTCTTCAGAGAGTACTTGGGCTGATAAACTACTGAAAATTCACTATTTTTCAGTGCATTTGCAAGCTCATGCTCTATATCTATACTTCTCTTTAACTCTTGTGAAAAATTTTCATAATAAAATTTATATCTATTTTTACCACTCATCTTAGAGCTGTACATAGCAATATCTGCATTTTTCAACAATGTATGCATATCTTCCCCATCTTCTGGATACATAGATATACCTATACTAGCAGAACTGGTTATGTTATTATTTTCAAGGATCAGTGGTTTATTTACGAGGTTAATAACTCTTTTTGCGATCATAAGAGCATTTTTTTCGGTTACATTTTTTGTGACAACTATAACAAACTCATCTCCTCCAAATCTATAGATACCATCACTCTTACCTAAATTGTTTTTCAACCTTTTTGCTATAAATTTGAGCAATAAATCACCAATATTATGGCCTAGCGAATCATTTATAGTCTTAAAATTGTCCAAATCTAAAAATAAAATTGCTAGTTTCGTATCACTATATCTTGCATCTTTTATATTTTGCTCTACTTCAATCTCCATAGCTCTCCTGTTTTTCAATCCTGTTAGCTGATCATGTTCTGCAAGATGCACAACCTTTTTCTCTTGTTCTATGTAGTCAGTAACATTCAATTTTATAGCCATGTATCCAATAAGCATGTTATATTTATATATAGGAGTGATTGAAGCCTTTTCGTAGTATATCTTTCCGTATTTATCTCTGTTTACAAAATCTCCACTCCATTTTTCACCATCAGCTAATGCTCTATTCATCTTATCATAAAATTCTTGAGGCAATAAACCGGACCTTAGCATTTTTGGATTTTTTCCTATGGCTTCTTCTTTTGTGTAACCTGTGTTTTTATTAAAAGCTTCATTGACATAGGTTATATTTCTATCCGCATCTGTTATCATGACCGTATTGTCCGAATTTTCTACCGCGTACCTAAATGATACCAAATCTTCCGCGTTTCTCATAAAGATTATGTACCTATATACAAATACAATTAACAATATAATTGACATGATTAACATAACAATAGCCAAATTTTTTAAACTATTGATTTTATTCTGATAGTTTTGTTCTATCTTGTGTCCAATTTTTTCTATAGTCGTACTTAGTGGTATATCTTTTATCTCTTTGCCTAACTTATTAAGAACTATGATGCTTTTTTCTATCTGCTTCATATTTAACCAGAGATATTTTAAGTCGTTTTTCTCCTCTTTTTTATATATATCTCCTATAATTTTGATACTCTCTTGTATATCTTTATTGCTAAGTTTAACACCTGCAAAAAGCTTTGCGATATCAAGCACTGCATGATTTATTTTTTCATTCATATCTCCACTATATCTCACAGTTGTGTTAAAATTCAAAATATATGAAAGAGAGCTAATAGTCGTAGCACTATATGACTTATATCGCTCCAGTAGATCAATTTTATTATCAAATTCTGTCTCCAAATCTACTAAATCTTCACTCATATCCTTACCATAGTTATTCAAAAATTTGGCATTATTTAGAAGTGATATATTAACTCTAAACTGCTTAACATCCTTGGCAATATCATCATAACTAATAAAAGTTAATTTTTGAGTCAAAAAGGTATCATAATTGCTGTTTAATATACCTAGTTTGTTTATAATTTTGTCATATTTTTCATAGTTATCAGATACATTTTCCATCTGCACTGCTTTGTAGAGAACCAAACCCAAAGACAGAA
>JALUXQ010000226.1 GCA_027013265.1 Campylobacteraceae bacterium
GAGATAGCCCTTTTTTGACCCCATCTCCTAATTCGCCTAGTGTTTTATTGTATCCTAAAGGTATAAATATTGGGTCATATCCAAAACCATTTGTGCCTCTTTTTTCATCTATCACATCTCCATACATCCAGCCGTGCACACAAGATTCACCTTTTTTGGAGACTAAAGCGATAGCTGCAGTATAAAAAGCAGGTGTGATTTTTAAATTTTTTTGTTTTAAATTTTCTATAAGTTTATCAAGGTTTTGTTTGCTACTTGCCCCAACTCCCGCGTATCTTGCACTATAAATTCCTGGCTCCCCACCAAATGCTTCGACACTTATACCACTGTCATCACTAAGCACAATAGCTTCATCATCACCTAGTTTTTCATAAACAGCCCTAGCTTTTATGAGAGCATTTTCTTTAAAACTTGTACCATCTTCGATTATATCAAAAGGCTCCATGACTTCACTAAAACTAAAAACTTCATAACCACTCATATACTCTTTAAGCTCTTTTAATTTACCTTTGTTGTTTGATGCTAAGATGATTTTCATGTGTTGTTATTTCCTTATGTGGTTAGTCTGCAGATGTAAATACTTTAGTAGTCATTAGGATCTCTTTTCTAAAGCAAGCCTTAAGCCTAGAGCTATCAAGATTACTCCGCTGGTTTTGTGAATATATTGCAAAACCATTGGTCTTGTTTTTATCCAAAAAGATAGAAGTCCAGATATAAATCCTATAGGGCCTTTGATGAGAAATGTTATTGTAGCAAATGTACAACCAAGTATGAGAAGCTGTGTGGCTTGGTTTTCACCATTTGGTATCACAAACTGTGGCAGATAAGAAAAATAGAATATAGCGATTTTTGGGTTTGTTATGTTTGATACTAAACCCTGTATAAACATTCTCTTATAAGATATGGTCGGTAGATTTTTCATACCAAGCGCATGATTTTTACTTGTAAGAAGTTCATATCCTATATATATAAGATATCCCGCACCTATAAATTTGACAATATTAAACAGAGACTCGGACGCTAACAACAGAGTACCTAAACCTAGTGTTGCCAATAGTGTGTGACCCAATAATCCGATACTTACACCAAATGCAGTTACAATTCCAGCTTTTGGTCCTTGTGCGATAGAGCGCGACATAACCAAAATCATATCTTGACCAGGCGTCAAGATAAGTACAGTTGATGTAATGACAAAAACCCAAGTTATCATTTCCACTTTAACTCCTTTTGTTTCTAATTATATCATCCAAACAGACTAGGTTCTCTTAAACTCTTAATCTTGAAACTCTTTCTGTGAATACTTGAATAGCCAAACTTCTTAACCTCGCTTATATGTAGAGCTGTTCCATACCCTTTATGTCTAGCTAAGGAGTAGTTGGGAAATTTTTCACATATATTGTACATGTAGGAGTCTCTACTGACTTTAGCTAGGATACTAGCAGCACTTACTTCTGCTACTTTTGCATCCGCTTTTACCATGGTGTTAACTCCTTCAACTCCAAATGAGCTATTGCCATCCATCAAGATTTCACAACCACTAAAGTGCTTTTTTATCTTTCTAATCGCATACCCTAAACAGTAGCTAAGACCTTTCTCATCAACCATAACATTGTCGCAAAATACTATCTTGTATCTAGCTCTTTTTTTAATTAAATTAAAAAGGAGATTTCTCTTTTTTTCGCTTATAACTTTAGAATCAGCCAAATCTTCTATCTCTTTTTCAATCACAACACCAGCTACCACAAGAGGTCCAGCAATACAGCCTCTACCAGCTTCATCTATACCGCATAGCATTTATTTTCTCCCTAGCCTTTTACTTTTGTGATTGATACTAATCTCAAAAAATTATACTACTTTAGGCATTAACACTTGCTTTACATGCTATTGCCATCATGTATCAGACTTTAAGCAATTCTTATAAATTAAAAATAGCTTAAGCTTTAAACTTTTAAAGAGTCTTTCTGAAAAGTTATTTGCTCGAATACCACTAAAAGAAAAAGAAACCTAAAATATAGTATAATGTCTAAAAATATACGAAGGATTATGATGAATATAGTAGAAGGAAAACTATCTCTTGATGGCAGCGAGAAGATAGCTGTTGTAAATTCGAGGTTTAACCATATTATAACTGATAGGTTGGTTGAGGGTGCAAAAGATGCATTTTTAAGACATGGTGGAGAGGAAAAAAATCTAGACCTCATTTTGGTACCAGGTGCTTTTGAAATTCCTATGGTTTTAAGCAAGATTTTAGAGAGTGGTAAATATGATGGTATTTGCTGTGTCGGAGCTGTGATTAGAGGAGCAACTCCGCACTTTGACTATATATCTGCGGAGGCTACCAAAGGTATAGCCACTATGGCTCTAAAGTATCACAAACCAGTCACTTACGGTGTGCTAACAACAGATACGATAGAACAAGCGATAGAGCGAGCAGGAAGCAAGGCAGGAAATAAGGGTTTTGAATCCATGACAGGCTTGATAGAGCTTCTTAGTCTGTATAAAAGTTTATAAGGATTTTTTTTGGCAACTAGACATCAAGTAAGAGAGAGTATCGTAGGACTTTTATATGCTGAAGATATCGGCAATAGTGGGATAGACAAGTTTGTGGATGAGATTTTTGAAGAGAAAAAGATAAGGAACAAACAGAAAGATTTTGCACTTTCACTCTATAAGGGAGTTGAGGAAAATTTGACGCAGATAGATGGACTTATAGATGAACACTTAAAAGAGTGGGATTTGCAAAATATCGGCAATGTAGAAAGAGCGATACTGAGGCTAGGAGCTTATGAGTTGATATATACTGATCTTGACAGCGCTGTTGTTATCAATGAAGCTATAGAGTTGGCAAAAAAACTCTGTAACGACACGGGACCAAAGTTTATAAATGGTGTTTTGGATGCTGTGCATAAAGCAAAGGTAGGCTGATGGAGCTTTGTGTTGCACTAGATTTGCCATCATTTGAATCAAATATCAAGTTAGC
The DNA here is from genome assembly GCA_027013265.1 of Campylobacteraceae bacterium. GTDB lineage: Bacteria > Campylobacterota > Campylobacteria > Campylobacterales > Sulfurospirillaceae > JAADIZ01. The sequence continues at coordinate 2,981 of JALUXQ010000226.1, forward strand.
TAAAGCACTAAAAGATCAAGATATATGGCTAAAAGTGGGATTAAGGTCTTTTATAAGAGATGGAAAAAAGATAGTTGATGAGATAAAAGAGATAAATCCAAACTTTAAACTATTTTTGGATTTGAAGATTTATGATATACCAAACACTATGGCAGATGCTGCAGAGTCCATGGCAAATCTAGGAGTTAACATGTTCAATATCCATGCAAGTAGTGGAAAAACTGCTATGCGTGAAGTGATGAGTAGAATCAGTAAGATTAAAAATCCCCCATTTGTGTTAGCAGTGACAGCTTTGACATCGTTTGATGAGGAAAATTTTAGAGCCATTTACAATCAATCCCTAGAAAAAAAAGCAACAGAGTTTGCAAAAGATGCGTATGAGAGTGGACTAAATGGTGTAGTTTGTTCGGTATATGAAAGTGCTATGATAAAATCAAACACAGATGAAAATTTTATCACTTTAACTCCTGGCATAAAAATTGATGTTGACAGGAAAGATGACCAAAAAAGGGTGGCAAGCATAGAGTTTGCAAATAGTGAAAAGTCAAATATTATAGTGGTTGGAAGACCAATATATAAGTCAGATGACCCTCTTGGGGTAGTAGAAAAAATTATTCAAAGGATTAAAGTATGAAAAAGATATTGATAGGCATAGTAGCGCTTCTCGGTTTAGTTATTATAGGTTTAGCTATAGCTATATCTATGGCAGATTTAAATAAATACAAACCACAAATCGAAAAGGCTGTAAAAGACAACGCAGGTTATACAATGAAGATAAATGGAAAGATTGGGGTATCATTTTCACCTGTTGGTATTAGCATCTCAAATGTTACACTTAGTAATCCTAACATAAATAACAATCAACAGTTTTTTAAGATGCACAACTTGAGCGTTGCTGTTGAAGTTATGCCTTTACTTAGCAAAAAAGTAAAAGTAAAATACATAGTTCTGAACAAGCTAAGTTTAGACATAAAAAAACTTAAAAATGGAAAGTTTAACTTTGAAGTAGCAAATAAAAAAGCAAGAGTTCAGAATAAATCGCAAAAGAAAGAGGCTGGAGCAAAAGAAAAAAAAGCAAAATTGCCTACAGTTGATATAAAAGAGGTAAGAATTAAAAATGCAAATGTGACTTTTGAAGATTTAAAAGCAAAGACAAAAGCACAAATTAAAAATATAAATGTAGCAGTTGACAATATAGGCTTCAATCCTGCTAAAAAAATGCTTCAAGCGATATCTTTTGATGCAAAAACAAAGATAGAAAAAATCATATTTAATCAGTTCAATATAAAAGATATTAAAGTGGATGCAAACATGAAAAATGCGATTATAGATATGAGCAATATGAAATTAACCATGTATGACTCTTTAGCGGATGCAAGGGCTAGATTGGATTTAAATAAAAAAATTCCTTTCGCAAATATAGAACTGGACATACCAAAATTTAAGATGCAGAGTTTTTCAAAAGAGTATCTAAAAAAAGATATCCTAAGTGGAATTGTGAAGGTACACAAAAAATTTACTCTTAGTCTTGGAGATTTAAAAACTATCAAAAAAACCCTAAAAGGTACAGCACTGATAGATGGAGAAGGTGTTGGCATAAAAGGTTTTGATTTAGATAAGATACTTAGTAAGTATAATAATGCTAAAAAAACAAACCCTGCAGATTTGGGCATGTCACTTGCTTCTGGCTTTGCAAAAGGCGGCAGTATAAGTGGAATTTTTGGCACAGGTCAAGGCGGAACTACGCTTTTGAAAAGGTTACATGTAAAGGTTGATATCGCTAAAGGCATCGTAAAACTAAGCGATGTGGCAATATCTACAGGAAAAAATAGAGTTGCATTTAAAGGAAAATTAGATATTGTGAGACAAAGGTTTTTGGATATGCAATTTGGAGTAATGGACGCAAAAAATTGTGCTAAATTTTCTCAAACTATACAAGGGACATTTACAAAACCAAAGATTAAAGTGGATGCAAATAGTATAAAAAGTACTGTAAATATGGTTTCATCACTTCTTAGTAGTTTTGGTGTGAAAACTCCAAAAATAGCTAAGAAAAAAGAAGGAAAATGTAAAGTTTTCTATAACGGCGTAGTAAAACAACCAAAATAAGATAAACGAAATGGATGGAAAAAGAAGAAAAAATATAAAAAGTGGTTTGAGTGTTGCTATAGTTTTAAAGCAAGACCAAAGAAGTGGGATTTTGACTGAGGGTACCGTACGAGATATTCTCACAAAATCTCCAAAACACCCTCATGGTATAAAAGTAAGATTGATGGATGGACAAGTAGGACGAGTGCAAAAGATTTTGGATGCCTGAGAGTAATGATTTTGCCAAGTTAGCTTTGCCCAAAACTATGCTAAAAACATTGGGCACTCTTGGCTTTGATGAGATGACACCTGTGCAAGCACAAAGTTTGCCTTACATCCTAAAAGGTAAGGATATAGTGGCTCAAGCAAAAACGGGTAGTGGAAAAACTGCGGCATTTGGTATAGGGTTGCTTGCGAAACTAAATGTTAAAAACTTTAGAATCCAATCACTCGTGATTTGTCCCACAAGAGAGCTCGCCGAACAAGTGGCTAGTGAGATTAGAAATATAGCAAAATTTCAACATAATATAAAAGTATTAACCCTGTGCGGAGGCGTAGCCTTTGGTCCACAACTTGGCTCGCTTAGACATGGATCTCATATAATCATAGGAACTCCGGGAAGATTGCTCGGACATCTAAACAAAGGTTCTTTGAAACTAGAAAATATAAAAATACTAGTGCTAGATGAAGCAGATAGAATGCTAGATATGGGTTTTATAGAAG
>JALUXQ010000227.1 GCA_027013265.1 Campylobacteraceae bacterium
CTCCATTACTGTATGGATGTGCAAGGTATCAACATTCTGCTTTAAGAAACTAAGCCCTAAAAGGTAGTTTAGAAATGACCTAGAAAAAGCTCTGCCTTCTATCTCGTGTTGCTCTATAGGGTTACCTACTTTACTCTCTGAGACTCTATCCGTGTAAGGGATTTTATCGATATTGCTTGCTTTTAAGACTCTGTAGTCATTAACAGCACTGGTATATCCTGCAAACAACCTTTTTAGTCTTATTGAAAATCTCTTGTCTGCAACGATAGAGTCAAACTGCCCTATTGTACCATCATATTTTGCTTGATTTTCCAAATACTCGATAGCAGAGTAGCCTGGGACAAAAAAACTTCTTGTTTGAGACAGGCTTCTAAAGTGGCAAATGTCACTATTTTCAAGCTCCTCTATAAGCACTTTTGAGCCATACTGCCAAAAAGTAGTCGGCTGGTATAGATGGGATTGTCGTTTCATATCCTGCATCATTTGATGCAATATTGCTTTTTGAGCTTTAGTCATCCAAGCTTACCCATATATTTTTGTGTACCAAAACAGTTGCATCATGCAAGCACCCCTATATTAGACTTGTTGCAGTATAAGGATACATCGTGTTACCTTGATTATGAACAGATGTGTAAAGTTTATGGTGTATCCTTATACTGCAACAAGTCTATTAAATCTATACGAATATAATACATTAAAGCCTCTTAAAATAATATATAAATACCTCGCGTGCTATCTCCATTATTGCTCCACCAAGTAACTAACTTTTGCACTTCAGTCGCTTTTAACCAAATATTTGTAAAAATAAGAAAAAATATATTTAGGAAAAACCATGATGCCATTTAGCGATGAAGAGTTATTGCCAGCGGTTGAAAAATCTTTAGAGAAAGTAAAGCCTATGCTAGCACTTGACGGTGGCGGTCTTACGCTACTTGGAATTAAAAATGGTGTTGTTTATGTTCAACTACAAGGTGCTTGCCATGGTTGCGCATCAGCATCGCAAACTTTGAAATATGGTATAGAGAGACAACTCAGAATCGATATACATCCAGAAATTGGGTTGGAAAATATACCACTAGGTACAGAGTTTAATATAGAGGCACTTTAGAGATTATGAACTTGCATATAACACTTGGAATTGATAGTTTTTACAAGAGAGACTATGATATAGCATTGTTTAATTTTTCATTGGCTCTCCAAAAAGACCCAGACTCCAAAGAGGCGAGGTTGGGTGCGATACTCTCAGATATGGCAAAAGAGAAGGAGAGTGAGGCACAAGCTCTGTTTGAGTACTACCTGCTTTTAAGTGAAGATGAAAATAGCCAAAGTGAAGATATAGTCGAAGATATTGTAAAATTGATAGACAACAGCACAGAGTCGATTTATAAGCTGATAGAGTCAAAAGAGTTGGAGTTTGCTATAAATGAAGAAAATGGCATAGAGTATGAGGACTTTATCGAGCTTGTCAAACAAAGAGGAAGCTTTAAAAAGGCATTTGAAGATATCATGTTTTCAACAAAAGTGATGATTTCCAAAAAAGAGGATTTTATAGATTTCTTGGAGAAGCTCATCGATAATGGTTTTACAGAGATGTCTCTGAATTACTTAGAGAGCGTTATCAATATATTCCCAAATGATACAAAGCTACTGTCATTGGCACAAAAAGCAAGAAAAATTTGAAAATACAAACAGAAAATACACACGGTTATCTATATATAACTGACAATTCAAAAGAGTGTAATAAAAACACAGCTTTTCTGCTAACAAGGCTAAATGAGAGATATTTGGATGAAGTGAAAAAGAGTGATTGTGCAAAGATAATAACCGCAAAAGAGACACTAAAAATACTAAATATCGGTAAAGATATCAAGATAGTAGGTATCACAGGAACAAATGGAAAGACTACAACAGCTGCTTGTATCTACTCTTTGCTTTTGGACTTAGATAAAAAAGTGGCGATGCAAGGGACTAGAGGTTTTTTTATAAATGAAAAACAGGTGAAAAAAAAGAGTCTGACAACCCCTACAGTTTTAGATACTATTAAAAATTTAAAAGATGCTAGAGATGCGGGGTGTGAGTACTTTATCATGGAGGTAAGCTCTCATGCTATAGCGCAAAATCGTATAGATGGGTTGGAGTTTGCACTTAAAGTTTTTACAAATGTTACTCAAGACCATCTTGATTTTCACAAAAGTCTGCAAAACTATATAGAGACAAAGAGTAGCTTTTTCGATGATGAAACTTTGAAGTTGATAAACAAAGATGATACAAAGATTAGATATAACAAATCACATTGTCTGACATATGGTGTAGAAAATCCAGCCACATATAAGGTTTTGGCTTACTCATTAGATGATGGTATAAGTGCAGCGATTTCAAAGATACAGAAAGTTTATGAGTTTTCAAGCCCACTCCACGGCTTCTTCAATCTTTACAATATAGTAGCTGCCATAGGAGCAGTTGACATGTTAAAAGTGGCACCCATGGAAGTTATATGTGAAGAAGTTGGCAATTTTGCTGGAGTTGAAGGTAGGATGGAGATTGTAAGCCAGAAGCCTCTTATCATAGTCGATTTTGCTCATACTCCTGATGGCATGGAGAAGGTCATGGACAGCATGAAAAATAGAAGTATTATAGTGGTATTTGGTGCAGGCGGTGACAGAGATAGAGACAAGAGAGCAAAGATGGGCTTTATCGCTTCAAAATATGCCAAAAAGATCATAGTCACAAGTGATAACCCAAGAAGTGAAAATCCAGAAAATATAATAAAAGATATACTCGAAGGCACAAAATACTCTAAAGCCCTAAAGGTGGAAGTCGATAGAAAAAAAGCGATAAGTGAAGCCGTAAAATGGCAAGAAGAGGATGAAGTGCTTTTGGTTTTAGGCAAAGGCGATGAGACCTATCAAGAGATAAATGGAGAAAAAATCCCTTTTGATGATAGAGAGATAATCAGAAATTTAATAGAATTAGGATAAAATAGATGACATTTGAGATGCTTTATAGCAAAATTCATAGAGCAACCGTTAGTGATGCAAACTTGAACTATGTAGGTTCAATCACGATTGATAGAGATTTGATGGATGCGGCCAAGCTAGGAGTTGGACAAAAAGTTGAAATTGTAAATATAAACAATGGCGAGAGATTTAGCACATATGTGATAGAGGGCGCTAGAGGCAAAAAAGATATCTGTCTAAATGGAGCAGCAGCTAGAAAAGCGGAGATAGGAGATAGGATTATCGTCATCGCATATGCTAGCATGAGCGAAGAAGAGGCAAATGTTTTTAAGCCTTGTGTCGTGCTAGTAGATGAAAAAAATAGTATAGAAGAGATAAGAGATTTTGTAGGATAAGGGTAGATATGTTTGAAAATATGGATTTTTCCAAGATGGGTGAAATGCTCGAGAAGGCACAAAAACAGGCTAAAAAGATGGAAGAAGATGCAGATGGCAAAGAGTTTACTGCCAAAAGTGGCGGGGGGCTTGTAAAAGTTACTCTAAACGGTCACGGAGAGGTGATAGATTTAAATATTGATGACTCTTTACTTGAAGACAAAGAGTCGCTTCAGATTCTTTTGATAAGTGCTATAAATGATGGATTTAAGATGGTAGAAGATAATAAAAAATTTGCCGCATCCCAAATGCTAGGCAGTCTGGGCGGCTTCAATAAATAAGGAACTCTCATGAGATTTATATTTGCTCTAGTTTTTGCTATAAATGTGCTTTTTAGTGCTAGTTTTGTCTATCCAAACTTCAAACAGTGTTACAATAAAGAGGTAAAATCCATAGTATATTTTGGAGATACCAAAGCTGTAGCTGTCTCTAAACACTATGCGGTAGCTTACTCAAAAATAAAACCAAAGTACCCATATGTCAAGCATGACCCCTTTTTAAGTCTATATCTTTTTTACAGCAAAAAAATACTCCACCCAATCAAATTAAAAAATACAGATAAGCTAAGTTTGGGTGAATGGCTAGCTAGTATAGATGAAGATTCCCTATATGTCGGGAACTTCGCAAAAAGAGGTGAAGGGTTAAATATATATTTTGAACAAAATGGCAAAACACCGCCAAATAGCATCATCTCATGCCTTTGTTGTCAAGCTTATGGCATAGGTATCGGTGGAGGAAAATTTATATCTTCAAAATTCTTAAATAAATTTTTAAACTCAAAAGAGGTTTTTTATGGAGATATTGGTGTTAGGTTTGCCAAACTTGGTAGAAAAGTTGTTGTTTCTGCTGTTAACCCACTCTTTAAAAACCAGCAGTTAAAAGTTGGAGACATCATAAAAAAGATAAATGCAAACAAGATTAAAAGTGTAGAAAATGCTCAAAATCTGATCTTGTTTCAAAAGAGAAACCAAAGTGTAAAGGTAGAATTTTTAAGAAAAAATGCTCTTCATTCTATAAAGATAAAAGTCCAAAAGAGATATGGTGGAGGAGAACTTAGTGATTCATTCTTGGAGACTAGAGGTCTGTTTTTAGATAAATTTTTAAAAATCACAAAGATAACAAAAGACTCATATGGAGCTAAAAGTGGTCTTCATATAGGAGATAAGTTATTGCAAGTTGATAGAAAAAGCGTGACAATTACACAGGATATAAGAAGAATTTTTTCAAAAACTAAGAAAAAAGAGATAAATCTTCTTTTCCAAAGAGGTGAATTTCAATTTTTTGTTAAGGTTAGCTTGTGAATAAAAAAAAAGATATTTTAGAAGATTTTGAGAGATATCTAAACCAGCATTTACCTAGCACTGAGGGGTTTCATCCGCATTTTCAAAAAGCTTTGCAAGAGATTCTGCAAGTTGGTGGAAAAAGATTTAGACCGATGTTGCTTTTGAGTGTAGTAGATGTCTGTTCGCCGCTTTTGCTTCAAAACTCTTACCCTGTGGCTCTTGGGCTTGAGATGTTACACACCTACTCTTTAATCCATGATGACTTGCCCACCATGGATGACTCAAACCTAAGAAGAGGACATCCGACCTTACATATCACTTATGATGAGGTGACCGCTGTATTGGCGGGAGATGCTCTAAATACAGATGCATTCTACAAAATATCAACTGCGCCACTTAGTGCACAAACAAGAATCGAACTAGTTGAAGTCTTAGCTAAAAATGGTGGCAGTGGCGGTATGGTTATCGGTCAAGCTATAGATTGTGAGTTTGAAGATATGGTTTTAAAACAAGATGAACTAGAATTTTTACATCTTAATAAAACAGCAAAACTGATAGCCGCCTCTTTACTTATGGGAGCTATTATATGTGAATTAGATGAAAAGAGCAAAACTGCGATTTATAACTTTGGATTAAATTTAGGACTTCTGTTTCAAATCCAAGATGACATAATAGACGCAACTCTAAGTGAAGAAGAGGCAGGAAAACCAACCAAAAATGACGAACATAAAAATTCATTTGTAAACCTTTTAGGCTTAGATGGAGCTTTAAAATACAAACAAAAAGCACTAGAAGTTTTACATATGGAGTTAGAGAAGCTAGATGAAAATCTAGCTAAAAGATTAGATGATATAGCAAAAGGATACTTTAATGAGTAATTTAATGGATGATTTAGATATGTTGAAAAAACAGGCAGATACGATTAGATTTTTGTGTGCTGATATGGTGCAAAAGGCAAATAGTGGACACCCTGGTGCTCCTATGGGGCTAGCAGATATAGTTACAGTTTTAAGCAGGCACTTAAAGCATAACCCAAAAGATCCAAAATGGCTAAATAGAGATAGATTAGTCTTTAGTGGAGGTCATGCCTCATCTTTGATCTACTCT
>JALUXQ010000228.1 GCA_027013265.1 Campylobacteraceae bacterium
TTAAAGATGTGGGAACTTTGTTGCCAAGCAAAGAGAGTATGCCTAAAGCAAAAGCGATATCGGTCGCAGTTGGAATTGCCCACCCTTTTATATCAAAAGATTGCCCCTGATTTATAAATGCAAATATAAGAGCAGGAATTAACATCCCGCCAATCGCCGCGATTGCAGGTAGTGCGACTTGACGCAAAGATGAGAGATGCCCCTCTAATACCTCTCTTTTTACCTCTAAGCCTATAAGAAAAAAGAAAACAGCCATCAAGCCGTCATTTACCCACAGCAGAAGAGGTTTTGCGATTTGTAAACTTCCAAATCTAATCTCAACATGAGTACGCAAAAAACTGTTATAAAGAGGTGAAAGACCACTGTTTTCAAATAAAATCGCAGCAATAGTGACGATTATCAGCAAAATTCCAGCCGTTGACTCTTTCTTGATAAAGCTATCTATCATGTTCATAATTGTAACCTCTGAATTTTTTCTTAAGATTATAGCATATTTACCCCTCCAACCAATACTTTTCTAAATATCCAAAAAATATACTCGTGAAAAATTTACTCGCTTTAAGTCAAAATTATAAGTAATCATATATAATATAGTTATGAGTAGTTTTGAAATAGTACAAGAAGACAAAACACAGTGCAGTATAAAGATAAATAACAACCTTGACAAGCAGAGTATAAAGCCTATATACTCGAAAGTCAAAAGGATAAAAAGCAAAAAGTTTCCTCTTGTGAAGATTGATTGCTCAAGTATGACAGATTTGGACTATGCAGGTGCTTTGCTTTTGGCTGATTTGTGTGCATCATTCTCTAAAGATATGTCTTCTGTTGTCTTAACAGGCATGAATCCACATTTTCAAAGTCTTCTGTTTTTTGCAAGAAAAAATCTGAGACAAAAATCACAAATCAAGCTGGTAAAAGAGAATTTTTTACTATCTCCTGTCATAAAGGCGGGTAAATACATCGTAGATTCTATAGAGGCATTTATATTTTTCTTATCATTTTTAGGAGAGAGTACATTTCAGCTCTTTAGAGTTTTGGCAAAACCATGGAAGTTTAGATATAAGGCAACAGCAGTACATATCGAAAAATCAGGTGCACAGGCACTTCCGATAGTTGCACTTACCTCTTTTTTGGTAGGACTCGTTATCGCCTACCAAGGGGCAGAACAGTTAGCAAAATTTGGGGCAAATATTTTCATAGTTGATATGGTTTCTATCTCCATGTTTAGGGAGCTCGCACCACTCATAGCGGCTATTGTTATAGCAGGAAGAAGCGCTTCGTCTTATACTGCCGAAATCGGAACTATGAAGATAACAGAGGAGATAGATGCTATGCGCTCCATGGGGTTTGATCCTATTGTATTTTTGGTTTTACCACGTGTTTTTGCACTCTTGATTGCTATGCCACTCATCGTGTTTTTTGCCGATATTATTGGTGTATTTGGTGGCATGATTGTGGCAAAGACGAGTCTTGGTATCTCATATACAGAGTTTATAATAAGAGCTAGAGATGTCGTCGAGGTAAAACATATCCTTATAGGACTTTTTAAAGCACCTTTTTTTGGTCTATTGATAGCGACAATCGGATGTTTTAGAGGTTTTCAAGTAACAGGAAGTACAGAGAGTATCGGACACTATACCACTATAAGTGTAGTAAATGCTATATTTTGGGTGATAGCATGTAATGCTCTTATATCAGTAGTTTTAACGGAGATTGGGATTTGAGTGAAGCGATCATAAAAGTAAAAAATGTTACTACACAATTTGGTAAAAAAGTGGTACATGATGATATATCTATAGAGATAAAAGAGGGTGAAGTTTACGGCATACTTGGGGGAAGTGGCTCAGGGAAAACTACGATTTTACGAGAGATTATCATGCTTCAAAAATTCAAATCAGGCTCTATCGAAGTTTTAGGAAAACAGATAGGAGATATGTCACACGATGAAATCGTAGAGTTAAAGAAAAATTGGTCAGTTTTGTTTCAATTTGGAGCACTATACTCCTCGCTAAATGTTATAGAAAATGTATCTATTCCGCTCATAGAGTACACAAATCTACCAAAAGAGTTGATAGAGGAGATAGCACTTAGTAAGCTAAAGATGTCAGGATTGAAAAAAGAGGCTACTTACCTTTTTCCAAGTGAGTTAAGTGGAGGTATGAAAAAAAGAGCCGCACTTGCAAGAGCACTTGCGCTTGATCCTAAGATACTGTTTTTAGATGAGCCAACAAGTGGACTCGACCCAGTAGGTGCTGAAAATTTTGATAGACTCATAAGAGAGTTGGCATCTTTACTAAAGTTAACTGTAGTGATTGTTACGCATGATTTACACACAATAGAGCATGTGTTAGATAGATTTTGTATAATATTTGAAAAAAAGATACTCTTTGAAGGAACACTTGAAGAGGCGAAAAAATTTGAACATTATGCCATAAGAGAATTTTTAAAACTAGAAAGAGAGTAAGGAAAATTCATGGAAAAAAGATTGAGTTATATTGTTGTGGGTGCATTTGTGATTGTGCTTGCTCTTTCCCTGTTTTCATTTTTGTATTGGCTAGCAAAGTATGGAGATGAAGCGGTAGCGCATGATTATTATCATACATATTTTACTGAGTCGGTATCGGGGCTTAGTAAGGAGTCGGCAGTCAAGTACAGAGGCGTTGAAGTGGGTAGAGTGAAAAAAATATCTATAAATAAAAAAAACAGTGAAGAGGTTGAAATTTTATTAGAGATAGTAGCAGGAACACCGATAAAAGTAGATACTTATGCTATGCTTGATACTCAAGGCATCACAGGACTAAAGTATATAGAGTTAAAAGGCGGAAGTAGAAATTCTGCTCTTTTGAAGAGTAAAAAGGATGAAATTGCTACTATACAATCAAGAAAATCTGTCTTGGCAGCACTTTTTGATAGCAGTGAAGTGATCACAAAAAAGATAAATGGAGTGCTTGATAAGATTTCGGCAGTATTGAGTGAGCAAAATATCAAGAATTTTAGTGCAATTACCACAAATTTATCAAATACAACAACATATATAGATGAAAACAGACAGAAGATTGGAGAAATGTTCAAACAAATAGGTGAACTAAAAAAGAGTATAGAGACAAATCTAAACACAATAACTAGCGATGTGAACAGCTTCGCAAATAGTGGAAAAACTTTTGTGACATATACAAAAACTTTTGAAGATACTTTGATACCATCATTTAATAAACTAGGTAGTATGAGCGATCGAGCTGGAGCAGCAAGCAATGCTACCAGAATATTTTTTGAAAATATGCAAAAAGAGTTGAAAAATGGAGAGTTTAGTTTCGCAGATATAGTTGAACAAAATCTGCAAACTTTAAACGAGACGATTCTTACTATAAGAAATCTATCGCTAAAACTTGATGAGACTGTTAGTGAACTGAAAAATAGTCCGAGCGATTTACTATATAAGAGTAGCAAAAAAATTCCAGGACCAGGAGAGAGTCATGAATAAAACTTTGATATTGATTTTAATTGCACTGTTTATCACAGGTTGTTCTATAAAAGATGTAACGGCACCTATCGTAAAATACGATATAGATAGCACAAGCAGTTTAAACAAACACAAACAAAATGGCAAGATACTAAAAGTATCACAATTCAAGACCCCAGAGAATTTACTAGGTGATGGTATATGGTACAAGCGAAAGTCATCGCAAATCGGAGCGTATTTATACTCTTCATGGAGTCAAAATTTCTCTAGTATGGTTTTGCAAAATATCGCAAACAATTTATATAGTAGTGGATTGTTTAAAAGTGTCTTTGTTAGTTATTCTAAGGTAAAATATGATTTGATTTTAGAAGGTGATATAGTAAAAGCGATACAAAATGTAGATAAAAATAGAGCAAGCGTTACATTTGAGATGAGATTGTATCTGATAGATGCGAAAAGCTCAAAGCTTTTAGGTACAAAAGATTTTATCTATACTAAAAAGTGTGAAAGCGTTGACGCAAAAGGTGCTGTAAAAGCCTATAATGATATATTTAAAACATTTGATAAAGAAGTGATATTATGGCTCAAGAAATCGATAAAAGAAAATTAAATAGACTGTTAGATTTAAATAAAAAAATTGTAGCACAAGATGATTTTTCAAAAAGGATAAAACTTATATCAGACTCTATAAAAGAGATTTTAAAAGTGGATAGATGTACTATATTTATACATGATAAAGCTTCTAAAAGCTTATGGTCGGTCTATATCGACGGGGTTAGTTATATAGAAGTGCCTGATGACAAGGGAATCGCAAGCGAGGTCTATAAAACCAAAAAAACTGTAGTGATAAATGATGTGCAAAAAAATGCAAAGTTTAACAGTAGCGTTGATATGGGAAGTGGATATACGACAAGATCGATCTTGGCAGTCCCTATCATCGGATATGGAGGAAAGGTTTTGGGCGTAATGCAACTTGTAAACAAGATAGATGGAAGTGATGGTTTCAATGAAGAAGATGAGAAGATACTAGGCTATGTTATAGGGCATGTGAGTGCATACTTAGAAGTCATGGATCAAGAAAAATAGGGAGAGAAAGTGAAAAAAATTGTATTTAGTTTACTTTTTATGGTAGCAATTGCTTTGGCTGCCAAAGTTGATTATAGCTCCATGAGCACTGAAGAGCTGCTGGCTATGATGGGATATATACCAGCTAAAAATATTAACTCATTTAGGCAAGAGTTAAATAATAGACTACAAACCATGAGTCCAAAAGAGAAAAAAATATACAAAAAAAATTTAAGAAAAATGAAAAAATGAGTCAAACAAAGATATTTTTACTCGAAGACGATATCAACCTAAACGAAACAATAGTTGAGTTTTTGGAGGGTAAAGGTTATGATGTGACACCTGCTTATGACGGCGATGAAGCCCAAGAGAAGATGTATGAAAATAGATATGATTTATATCTTTTAGATGTTAATGTGCCAGGCATGAACGGTTTTGAACTTCTAAAAAAAGCAAGAGAAAATGACGATAGTGTGCCAGCTGTATTTATCACATCGCTAAACTCTATGGATGATTTAGAGGTCGGATATAAGAGTGGATGTGATGATTATCTAAGGAAACCGTTTGAGCTAAAAGAGCTTCTGTTTAGAGTCCAAACCCTGCTTAAAAGAGAGTTTTTGCATGTAAACAAAGATATAGTTAAGATCTCAAAAGATATAGAGTATAATATACTAACAAATGAACTAATAGTTAGTGGAAAAAATGTAGGTATTCAAAACAAGGAAGCCCTGTTATTAAAGCTCTTTTTGCAGAAAAAAGGTGAGATAATTTCTCATGAGGTTATATATGATACTCTCTGGAGTTATGATGAAGTTAGTAGTGATACGGCTCTTAGGACTTATATAAAAAATTTACGAAAAATCATAGGGAAAGATAAAATTGTCAGTATTAAAAAACTGGGATATAAATTTACGCTCAAGTGAGAAAAAAACTCTTCTTTCGTTTTTTATTCTCTACTCTTTTTTTACGATTTTACTACTCTCATTTTTGGCGATAACCTACTACAATAATCAAAAAAATCTGATGTTAAAAGATGAAAGGCTACTGCTTTCAAAATATGCAAACAGACAGATACAGAAGTTAAAATACCTACATGTAAACTTTGATAAGACAGCTAGAATTTACCCTCGGAACAAAGATTTTAAATCAGGCATATATGATAGTGTCTATACCAAGATATTTTCATTGCTCGATAGTGATAAGATTGACTTAAATGAAGACATATACCTTCAAAAT
>JALUXQ010000229.1 GCA_027013265.1 Campylobacteraceae bacterium
ACGACCCAGTTTTACAGCAAGCCAGTAGTTAAACAGTGCTCCTAAAATTCCACCTAAAATTCCAGAAATAGTGGCTATGTAGATATTCATATCCCCTTTTGATGCCAAATATCCAGCTGGAATCATTACAACTTCACTAGGAAATGGAAAAAAAGAACTTTCCAAAAACATCATGATAACGATTCCAACATAACCCAAATCTCCAACCGTATTAACAATAGAGTTTATAATAACTTGTAACATTTAAATCCTTTCGCACAACAATCTAATGAGAGAGTGCATTGCTTATGGTTTCTACTGATTTATCACTCATGTCCAACCCTAAGTGACCACTTCCCGACACTTTTACTATAGCTACATTTAGGCTTTTTGATTTGGCTAGTTTGTAGAACTCTTTTGTCATTTTTGGCTTTGAAATTTTATCTTTTGTGCCATATATTAAGAATATTTTAGTCTTTTTTGAGATTTTATCTATATAATCAACTGCTGAAACTAAGCCTTTTGTTTCTCTTGTTTTGTGTACATCATAAATACCCCCAGCACTAAATAGATTTAATATAAGATTTGGCTTGAGTCCTATTAGTGTCGCTCCCATCATAGCACCTGCTGAGTGCCCTATATAGTTTATCTTTTTTGCATGATATTTTTTCTTGAACGCTTCGATAACTTTTGCTAAAAAGAAGAGGTATTTTTTCTGGGCTGCTTGTGGTTTTGTTTTACTAAGGTGGCTAAGTGCTCTAAAGTTGTTAGTTGATGAACCAGAATAACCAGGAAGCGCGATAGCCACTGTTGTTATGTCTGTTTGAAGAGCCAAGTCTTCAGCAAAAGGAGCATATCTTGCCAGTATATTGGTTCCAGCTTTCCAGGTTCCGTGTACGATGATATTTAGAGAGTTTGTATTTTCTGCAAGAGCTGTATGAAACTGCAAACATTCGTTTGCTACAAATATAAAATTATTCCCTTTTTTATCACATTGAGCTTTGGTAACAGTTGAGGCATTTAAAGAGGTGATGCTTATAACTAGAAAAAGTAGAGTTTTTAGTATATTTTTCAAATTTTACCCTTTGTAAAGATTGGGATATTTTACAGAACAAGACTAAATATGTCAAATTAAAATAATCTATTAATAAAAAACATAGTAAAATGCTTATCTTTTTATCTAAGAATGTAGATGGTGGTTTTTTTATGATTAATGAAACTTTTTTATTAGATACAGCAGATTTTATCGGTATCGCATCTTTTGCATTAAGTGGTTTTTATGTCGCCACTAAAGATAGACTTGATATATTGGGTATTTTTATAGCCTCTTTCTTGACTGCACTTGGTGGTGGAGTTGTTAGGGACATAATCGTTCAAAAAGTGCCATTTGCCTTTTTGCACTCATATCCATCTTTGATAGTCGTCTCTGTTTTGATTTTGAGTATATTTTTTAAACTGCACAAGAGTGATAAGATACTAAAAAGCAATCTTTTAGTCATCAGCGACTCTATCGGACTTATCTCCTTTTCGATTTCTGGAGCATTGGTTGCACAAAATGCAGGATTTAGTGTTTTTGGCATCAGTTTACTAGCCGTCATAACAGCTACGGGAGGCGGTGTCATGAGGGATATACTCTTAAACAAAATCCCACTTCTTTTGGTCAGTGAGCTGTATGGTACTATCTCTATAATCGTGGGTTTTTCTATATTTGTATTGGGTTTTTATCATATGATAAACTTTTTTACTATAAGTAGCCTGTTTATTTTAGCTTTTATCTTCAGACTTCTGTCTTACTATAACAAATGGCACTTGCCAAATCTTTAACTATTAGATTAAATAGGCTATAATGCGATAAAATTAGATATATTAGAGGAATTGACATGTATGAGCAAATGGATAAAGATTTTGTACTTAGTACATATGCTAGAAACTATGTAAACTTCAAGCAAGGCATCAATGCGACACTTTATGATGATAAAGGCAAGGATTATATCGACTTTACTAGTGGCATTGGAGTGAGCAGTGTAGGGCATGGCAATGCAAGAGTTGCAAATGCTATATGCGAG
The DNA here is from genome assembly GCA_027013265.1 of Campylobacteraceae bacterium. Lineage (GTDB taxonomy): Bacteria > Campylobacterota > Campylobacteria > Campylobacterales > Sulfurospirillaceae > JAADIZ01. The sequence goes on from JALUXQ010000229.1 coordinate 2,046, forward strand.
CAGGCAAAGAATCTTATACACACTTCAAACCTGTATATGATAGAGCCGCAAGCCAAGCTTGCAAAAAAGTTATCGTTTTTAAGTGGATTGGATATGGCTACATTTTTTGCAAACTCTGGTGCTGAGGCAAATGAGGGTGCCATAAAAATAGCCAGAAAATATGGTGAGAGAAATTTTGACAATAAAAAATACAAAATTATAACTTTGGAAAATTCATTTCATGGCAGAACGATTACCACAGTCAAAGCAACAGGTCAAAAGAGTTTCCATCAATCAGAATTTAGTCCATATCCAGATGGTTTTTCGTATGATAAAGATATAAAAAAGATATATGAAAATATAGATGACGAAACGATAGCCGTGATGATAGAGTTAGTCCAAGGAGAGGGAGGAGTTCAGCCATTTGACAAAAAAGAGATACAAGAGCTTGCTAGCTTTTTAAAGAAGAAAAAACTTTTGCTTATAGTTGATGAAGTGCAAACCGGCATCTATAGAAGTGGTGAATTTTTAGCAACAAATCTTTATGATATTGAACCTGATATAATCACTTTAGCCAAGGGCTTGGCAGGTGGAGTTCCTATCGGAGCTGTGATGACTAAACATAAAGATATATTTGAGCCAGGAGACCACGGAAGCACTTTCGGTGGAAATTTTTTAAGCACAAGAGCTGGACTTGAAGTTTTAGATATCCTAGAGAGCTATAAAAACAGTGGTTTGCTTGATGAGATGTTTTTGTATTTTGAAAATAGACTAGATAAGCTTTGTGCAGACTATCCAAATCTTTTTGACGAACATGTAGGGCTTGGCTTGATGAGAGGGCTAAGATGCAAGGATGCAAATATTTTAACAAACATGATAAAAACATGTTTTGAAGAGGGTCTTTTGGTGCTTAAAGCTGGCAAAAACACTCTAAGAGTTTTACCGCCTTTGACGATTAGCAAAGAGGAGATAGATGAAGGATTTAAAAGGATGAAAAGTGCGATTGATAAAATATCTTAGTCTGTTGTCGTTGTTGATAAATTTGACTCTATTTGCAAGCAGTGATAGTGTGCTTTCTGGTCTTAAAAAAAGCATCATAAAAAACGAGAAGCAGACAAATGAGCTAAATAGTGATAATTTAGAGAATAGTTGGATAAATAGCATAAATGGTTCATTGAGTTATAGCAACAGCGATGCAGTATATAAAAAACGAGAAGAGACCAATACTCTGTCCATCTCTATAAACCAGCCTATATTTAAGAGTGGCGGTATCTATTATGCCATAAAGTATGCAAATGCAAATAGAGATTTTCTGAGAATTGTGACAAAGAACAGTGAACAGGTGGAGGTGAAAACAGCACTGTTGGCAATCTTAAATATTAAAAAGATAGATCTTCAGATACAAAAACAAAAACTTTTGATAGAGAATGCAAAGATAGATATATTGCGAAAAAAAGAGCAGTACAAAAGTGGTTTTTTAGATAGTAGCTACCTAAATCAAGCCATACTCTCTGAAAACTCTCTTCAAAAAGCTTTGATAGATATGAAATCAAGCAGATTTAACCTTCTCAAGACTTTTAAATCATATAGTGATGAGAATTATAAACAGATAGAGGTACCAACTTTTTCACTTATAGATGAGTCTGAATTTTTAAAAAAGTCATTGGCAATTTCACAAAAAAAGAGTGAAATTATAAAAAATAACTATCTAAAGAAGATGACGATATCCAAGTATCTGCCTACTATTTCATTTACTGCTGGTTACTACAATGTACGTAATTTTGGAGCGAAGAAATATACAACTTATGGCTTAAATTTTACTATGCCTTTGATAGATATAAATAGAAATAGATCCATAGAGATAAAAAGGTTGGAGTATTTAAAATCAAAACTTGAGCTACAAGATACCAAGAGGGCTCAAAAAGAGGATTATGATGCGATTGTAAATAAGATTAAACTTCTAAAACAAAAAATTGATATAGCAAAAAAAGACTTGAAACTTTATGACTCTCTTTTGATATCTACAAAAGATTCGTATAAGGCAGGAGAAAAGACTATTTATGATGTCAATACTCTTCAAAACTCTGAAAAAACTATGAGTTTGGATGCTAAAATTTTTAGTACAGATATTCAGATATCACTACTTGAACTATATGCGAGGATGAATGGAAAAATTTAGTGACTATATGGATGATTGGCTTTATGGTGATGGGGGATACTATAGAAAACACAAAGATATAGGTAAAAAAGGTGATTTCTATACAGCGGTGAGCAGTAGCATGTTTTTTGGTGGAAGTATCGCCAAAAGAGTTATAAATGTTATAGAGAGCGGATTTTTAAGTGATACTTGTAGCGTTGTCGAGATAGGTGCACACAAAGGGTATCTGTTAGCAGATATGATCCAGTTTTTATATACTCTAAAACCAGATCTATTAAAAACTTTGCACTTTAAGATTGTCGAGCCGTTTGAAGAAAATAGAAAAGTACAGCTTAAATATTTCCAAGATTCATTTGGAGATACTATAAAACTAACACATGTGAGTAACTTAAAAGAGTTAAAATGTGATGATGCTTTTTTTGTAGCAAATGAGATTTTTGATGCATTTCCATGCGAAATAGTCAAAGACAATCAAATGCTTTTTGTGGATAAAGGTAAGTTGGAATTTAAAAAATTAAATGATATAACTTACAGTTTATCAAAAAGTTATGATATAAATAAAGGTGAGATTCCGATTGGTTATGAAGAGTTTGCAGCTAACATGTATAGGAGCGCTAACAGATATGAGTTTGTAACATTTGATTATGGAGATAGATATCCTAGACAAGACTTCTCTCTTAGAGTTTATAGTAAGCACAATGTCTATCCGTTTTTCTCTTTGACAGATTTTACAAAAGATGAAAAAATCGATAAAAATTTTAGTCAATTTTACAAAAATAGTGATATAACTTATGATGTAAATTTTGACTATCTTATAAAAGCCTATGAAAAAAGTGGAGCAAAATTAGAGTCATATGCTAGCCAATTTTCAGCTTTAATGAACTTTGGTTTAACGCAACTACTAGAAATCTTACAAAAAAACTCCTCCAAAGAGGCATATGAAGCAGAGATAAACAAAGTAAAAATCCTGATAGACCCATCTATAATGGGAGAGAGATTTAAGATGGCATGCTTTAGAAAATATTAAATAGACTTGTTGCAGTATAAAACTCTTGATTAATTAAATAAAATTTAATTCTTTCTGTGTATAATGTTATCAGCTAGATTTGAGCTTAGGTTTAAATCTAGAAATCTTAATTTACAAGGAGAGAGGTATGAAAAGATTAGTGGTATTATGTTTTCTGGCTATCGGTTTTAGTAGTTTGGCTTTTGCAGCAAAGCCTGTAACGCCTGCTAGCACAGATAAAACAAAGATAGTAACAGTTGGTGAAGCAAAAGCTTTATATGACAAAGGTGTGAAATTTTGCGATGCTAGAAAACCGTTTGAATATGCGCAAAAGCGTGTCAAAGGGGCAATCAATACTTACTACAACGAAAAAGGTGGCAAGAAAAATAAAAAAGTTGGTTGGGATACATCAAAAGATAAGTTTGACTTATCAAAACTTCCTGGTACATGCGTTTATTATTGCAATGGTCCAAAGTGTTGGAAAAGTTATAAAGCAGCTGTAGTAGCTCAAAAAAATGGTAAAACAACTTATTGGCTCAGAGATGGTG
>JALUXQ010000230.1 GCA_027013265.1 Campylobacteraceae bacterium
AAGCTATGAATGAAGGAAAAGAGCTAAGAGAACAAGATGCAGCAGAAGAAGAGATAGTTGTAAGTGAAGAAGAGAAAACAGAAGTGATAGAAGAGGCAGTTAAAGAAGAATCTGTAGAAGAAGAGGTAGTTGTAAGTGAAGAAGTTACAGTTGCCAAAGAAGAGACAGAGGAAAAATAATGGCAGCTATTAGTGCAAAATTAGTAAAACAATTAAGAGAGATGACTGGTGCTGGCATGATGGATTGCAAAAAGGCATTGGTTGAGACTGAAGGTGATATTGATAAAGCAGTAGATGCTCTAAGAGAAAAAGGGCTTGGAAAAGCTGCTAAAAAATCAAGCAGACTAGCAAGTGAAGGCTTGGTTAATGTTGAAGTAAATCCAAATTTTAATGAGGCAACTATCACAGAGATAAACTCTGAGACAGATTTTGTTGCTCAAAATGAAAATTTTATAAATCTTACAAAAGATGTAACTTCACATGTGATGAAAAGTGGTGTTGCTGATGTAGAAGAGTTGATGAAAACAGACATCAATGGCACACAATTTGAAGAGTATTTTGGTGCTCAAATCGCTAAAATTGGTGAAAACCTTGTAGTTAGAAGATTTGCAACACTAAAAGCTGGTGAAAATGGTGTGGTAAATGGATATGCTCACTCAAATGGCAGAGTCGGCGTTGTTATATCAGCAAAATGTGAAAATGCAGAAGTAGCAAGCAAGAGTGCAGAGTTTATAAGACAACTATGTATGCATGCAGCTGCTATGAAGCCATCATATCTAAGCTACAAAGAGCTTGATTCAGACTTTATAGAAAAAGAGACAGTAGCACTAAAAGCCGACATTGAAAAGGGAAACGAAGAGTTGGCAAGACTTAAAAAGCCACTTAAAAAAGTTCCTCTATATGGAAGCCAATTACAATTAACTGATGCTGTTATGGAGCAGGCAAAAAAAGATATAGAAGCTGAGCTAAAAGCACAAAACAAACCTGAGAAAATTTGGGATAGAATTGTTCCTGGACAAATCGCAAGATTTATAGCTGACAATACTCAGCTTGATCAACAATTTACGCTACTTAGTCAATTCTATGTTATGGACGACAAAAAAACAATCGCTCAAGTCATAGAAGAAAAATCTAAAGAGTTTGGTGGTAAAATTGAACTTGTAGAGTATGTAAGATTTGAATTAGGCGAAGGTTTAGAGAAAAAAGGTTGTGATTTTGCAAGTGAAGTTGCAGATCAATTAAAATAAAATAAACGCGGAGTTTCAGACTCCGCATCCCCTCCTTTCTAAAGGATATATATGTCTCTTCTAGAAGTTAAAAATCTCTCTCACTCTTTTGATTATCCTCTGTTTAAAGATATAAATTTTTCGCTCCAAAAAGAAGAGACTATGTCAATCACTGGTGTTAGCGGTAGTGGAAAATCTACGCTTATGCATATATGTTCAACTCTTTTAAAACCAAATAGTGGCGATATAAAACTTTTTGAAAAAGATATATATGGACTATCTCAGAAAAAATTGATTAAGATTAGAAGAGAGGAGATAGGTATCATATTTCAAACTCACTATCTTTTTCGTGGATTTAGTGCATATGAAAATATTGAACTCTCTAATTTGATGACAAAAAACGAGATAGATGACGAACTTTTAGAAAAACTAAAAATTACCAAAGTGATAAATCAAAAAGTTGGTGAGCTCTCAGGTGGGCAGCAGCAAAGAGTCTCTATCGCTAGAGTGTTAGCTAAAAAACCAAAGATAATATTTGCGGATGAACCTACTGGAAACTTAGATCCAGCCACAGCAGATGAGGTGATAAATATACTTTTTGAGTATATAAGTGAAGTTAAAGGTGCCTTGTTGTTGGTTACTCATGATGATAAGTTGGCTAGTAGATGTAAATATAAGAAAAATTTAAGTATAGATGGGCTAATTGGCTAGATAATGCAGTCACTAATAGAGTTTTTGGGACAAAATCATGTGATTTTATTCATGCTTTTGTTCGCAAGAGTCTCTGGACTGTTTGCCTTTTTTCCATTTTTTTCTCACTTGTCGATTCCTGTTGTAGTTAGAACTTCTCTAGCTATTTTTATGGTGTTTTTTCTATTTCCAATAGCAACTATGCCGAATATCGAGTTAAATGCAGTATCTGTGACAATGGCAGTGGTAAGTGAGCTTTTTATGGGTTTGATAGCGGGACTCATACTAAATCTCATATTTGCCATGTTGCAAATGGCAGGGATGCAGATATCTTTTGTCATGGGTTTTACTATGGCAAATGTTCTAGATCCTCAATCAAACACGCAAAGCCCGATAATATCACAAATACTTGCTTTCTTTGGTTTGCTTGTACTTTTGAGTTTTAATATTCACCATCTCATGCTTGTTTTTTTGGCAAAGTCTTTACACCTGCTTCCTTTGGGAAGTTTTTATCCGGGAGGTAATCTTTGGGCATATCTTGTCAAGTCTGTAAGTAGTATGTTTATTTATGGTTTTATACTCTCATTTCCAATAGTTGGCTTATCTCTTTTGGCAGATCTTGTTTTTGGAATGCTCATGAAAACGATGCCTCAATTTAATCTTCTAGTGGTTGGTTTTCCTATAAAAATTATGGTTGGCTTCATTGTTTTAGTCGCAGTACTCTCTCCAATCATGCTAGTTTTCAAAAGAGAGTTTTTAGAGGCGCTAAATCACCTTTTTTTACTCTTTTAATGCAATCGTAATTTAGATTATAATAAAATAAACAATCGTACAAAATTCAAGGAGTTATTATGCGTCTTCTTTTGATAAATACCAATCCTGCAGTTTCAAGACTTATAAATCTTAGTGTAGAAAAGTTAGGCTATGAGATAGATGAATTTAAAAATGATGATTTTGAGCTAAATGGCACATATGATGTGACAATCATAGATAGTGATTCTACTGATGAAAACTCTATATCTCTTTTAAAAGAGAGTGGTGATTTGGGAGAGATTATATATATTGGTCCAAAAGGTAGCAAAATGCCTGATTTTGCTGAACAGTTTTTACAAAAACCATTTTTGCCGACCGATTTTGTTGACATGATAAAAAAGATAGAGACTAAAGAAAATTTAGAAGAGCAGTTAGATGTACCAGATGATGTGGTGGATGATACTCCAAAAAATGATCCACAAGAGAAGGAAGTTGAAAATATCTTAGACGATGATGACACAGCACTTGACTTGGATGAGTTGGACAGTTTAGATATTCCTATGCCAGATGATACAGAGTATGAAGATGAAAAAATAGACTTAGAAGAGGAAAAAGAAGCTACTGAGCCTGAGATAGAAGATAAAGAAGAGATGAGTGAAGAGATTGAAGAAGAGAGCATAGATGATGAAGAAGCAGATAAAGAAGATTTGAGCGTATCTATACTAGATAGTGAAGATATAAACGAAGTAAAACAGTTATTAGAAGAAGATGTTGTGGACGAAGAAGATAGTGAGACAGAAGATAAAGAGTTAGGCACTGAAGACGAAATCGAAGAGTTTGATGCTGAAGCAACAGAGGAAGTCACTGAACCAGAAGAGATGGAAGTTGAGCCAATGAAAATCGAAGATATGGAAGAAGAGCCTGAACTAGAGCTTGAAACAGAAGTTGAAGAGTTGGATAAGGAAGCAGAGGAAGAGCCCAAAGAAGAAGAGGTTTTGGAATTGAATGATGATGAAGTTTTAGCTCAAGATGATAAGCAAGAAAAAGATGATGATGAAAAACTAGAATTTTTAGAAGAAGATGGAGATGAAATCGCTGATTTGGAACTGCCTGTTGATGAGATTGGAGATGAGGTAGAAGAAGAGGTGACTCATGAAGAGATATCTGAACTCTCCTTGCCTCAAGTTGAGCCGATTATTGATGAAGATGATGAGCAAGAAGAGGAGAGTTTGAGTGGCATAGAGGAGATAGAAGAGCCAAAAGAGATAGAAGAGGCAGAAGAGAAGAGCTCTATAGAAGATTTAGATGAGGATGATTTTGCTGATATATTTGGTGAAAAAACAGAAACAGCAGAGAATGAGAAAGAAAGCAGAGGTGCAGATGTGGCTGACATCAAAGATGAACTAGAGCAGTCCATAACGCAAGATGTCAAGAAGATTTTAGATAAAGATGAGATAAAAGATGCTCTAAAAGGCTTGAAGATAAATATATCTATCAGCTTTGACGAAGAGTAGCTGATGAGAGGTAGTATCCTGGTTATCTCAGGTCCTAGTGGTTCAGGAAAAAGTACCCTAATGCATGAGATGATAAAAAGAGTTGAAAATACATACTTCTCCATCTCAACAACAACAAGAGAAAAAAGAGATGGTGAAGTTGATGGCAAGGACTACTTTTTTATCAGCAAAGATGAGTTTAAAAAAGGGATAGAAGAGGGTAGTTTTCTAGAGTGGGCTAGAGTTCATGATAACTACTATGGGACATCATTGAAGCCGATTTTAAAAGAGCTAAATACAAAAAAGATGGTAGTTTTTGACATAGATGTTCAAGGACACAAGATAGCCAAGGAAAAATTTGGGAACATAATCACTTCAGTTTTTCTAACAACTCCAAGCCAGACAGTGCTAAAAAACAGACTCATACAAAGAGGAACAGATACAACAGAGTCTATACAGAAGAGACTAAATAATGCAATATCTGAAATGACAAGGATAAAAGAGTATGATTATATACTCATAAATGACTATTTTGAGAAAACATTGGAGGATTTGATCTCCATAGCACATGCTTCAAAAAACAGAGTAGCCTCTTTAAATACAGAAGAATTTATAAGTTCTTGGGCAAATGTATAAAAGTTAAAAAAATAATGGTATAATGCCAATCTTAAAATAAACACATAAGGAGGAAACATGGGTGTGCCAAGTATGCCAGAATTATTGATAATACTAGCTATTGTAGTTTTATTGTTTGGAGCAAAGAAGATACCAGATCTTGCAAAGGGTTTAGGTACAGGAATCAAGGATTTCAAAAAAGCGATAAAAGAAGAAGATAAAAAAGAGAGTATAGACGCAGAAGAAAAAACTGCAGATACAAAACCTGTTGAAGACAGCACAAAAGCTTAAGAATTTAAAATTTGAAAAAAAAGATAACCAACAGTATAAAAAGTGAATTAAAAAGAGAGTTTGTCTTGGAGAAGCCAAAGGATCTCTCTTTTGGTCACTATGCTACACCCGTTGCATTTTCTCTTGCAAAAGAGTTTAGAAAGTCTCCTATGCTAATCGCTGAAGAGTTAGCTAAAAAATTTGAAAAAAATGATATATTTGAAGAGGTAAATGCCCTAAAAGGGTATCTAAATTTCAAGTTAAGCGACAGTTTTTTAGATGAGTACACTACTTGGGCGATTTCAAATCAAGAAGAGTTTGCAAAAGCAAAAAATGATAAATCCATCTTACTAGAATTTGTCAGTGCAAACCCTACGGGACCACTTCATATAGGTCATGCCAGAGGAGCAGTCATAGGTGATACACTGTGTCGACTAGGACAACATCTAGGTTACAAAGTGGATAGCGAATACTATGTAAATGATGCAGGAAACCAGATATACCTCTTGGGTCTGTCTATATTTTTATCTGGTGTTGAAAATATCTTGAAAGAAGAGGTGCAGTGGCCTGATGAGTATTATAGAGGCGAATACATAGTCGATTTGGCAAAAAGA
>JALUXQ010000231.1 GCA_027013265.1 Campylobacteraceae bacterium
TACGCTGTCACCTATGTCATAACCATAAGTATCATTTATTTTTTTAAATTTATCGATATCAATCATTGCGATACAAAAGGGTGATGAACTCTTATAAAAACTCTTAATCTCTTCAAAAAAATATCTTCTATTGTAGGCTTTTGTCATAAAATCCTTGTGTGCCATATCACTTAATGTCTCAAGTTGTTCTTTTGCATCAAGTGCATTGTTTATCCTACAGACTAACTCCTCTTTACTAAAGGGTTTGTTTAGAAAATCATTAGCACCTATTTTTAGAAATTTTGCCGAGATGAGATGGTCACTGTTTCCAGTCATAGCAATTACTATCATCTTGTTTTTATCATACTTTTCTCGGATTTTGTTTGTTAGCTCAACCCCATCAATTACAGGCATATTAAAATCAGTCAAAACCAGCTTGACATCTTTGTTGGCATCCAAATAGTTTAATGCTTCTTCTCCGTGAGCTGCCATCAAAACTTTGAACATTTGACTCTTTAACATCTTTTTTATTTCATGTCTTATAGTCATAGAGTCATCAACTGCCATCACCTTTATATCTCTGTTTTTAGAGAGCCTTTTTATAAGGGAAAATATATAGTTTACATCTTCTATATTGCCCTTATAGACATAATCTACGATATCTTTTTTGAGCATGGTTTCTCGCAAATCCTCATCTACACTTCCTGTCAGGACAATAACAGGTAATCCGTATGCTAAAATAAAATCAACAATCTCTCCATTTGGAGCATCTGGCAGATTTAAGTCACAAAGTGTTATAAAAAAGTCATCGTTTTCATCTAAAATCTCTTTAGCTTGTGCATATGTATAGGCTTGGATTATCTCAAAATTAAGATTTTTCTCCATCTTTTTTGTTAAAATTTTTGATAGTGCTCTGTTGTCTTCTATGATTAATATTCTCTCTTGCATTCTCTACTCCATTAGTGATTTTGCAAACTCTATCGCTTTTTCGTGAATCTCTTCCCCGCTAACCATTCTTGCTAGCTCTTCTACTCTTTCGTCTTTATTTAACAGCTTTACACTACTTGCATTTTCATTTTTTTGTACAAAAAAGTGCATGTTTGCTTTTGAGGAGAGTTGAGGTTGGTGGGATATGGCAAATATTTGATACTTTTGTGATAGTTTTAAGAGTATATTTGCAACGCTCATGGACTCTTTTCCGCTTAAGTTCGAGTCGATTTCATCTAAAATCAAAACTCCACCACCGCTTTGCAGATACTCATGTCGGCAGACTAAAAAGGCAAGCCTTAGACGGTTGTACTCCCCAGAGCTTATCTTTTTTAATTCGATATTGCCAAGGTTTACAATTACTTCGTCGCAGCCATGCTCGTCTAAAGACTTTGTTTGAATAGATAGATTTACATTTGGCATATAGAGGTCGCAAAGATATGAATTGATGCGTTCATTCATCTTATTTAGACTCTTTTTTCTACTATTTGAAATTTTGAGGCTTAACTCTTGTATCTCTTTGTTTGCAACCGCATGGTTTTTTTCTAACTCTGCTTTTTCAAATGTGATATTTTCATACTCTTGCAGTTCTTTGATTTTTAACTCTTTATGGGCTAGTATATCCTCTATTTCTCCATATTGTTTTTTGAGTCCCGCAATCTTTTCTATACGCTCCAATAGCTCTTCGATATCTAAATCTTCAAGCTCATCCAGTCTATCTTTTTGTAGTTCAAACATCGCTCTTAGTTCATTTAAACACTCATCAAAAAATGCAGTATCTTTTTCCATCAAACTTAATGTCTCAATGACATTTGATTCACTATCAAATATGAGCTCCGCTCTCTCTAAAGACTCAGATATCTTCTCTTTTTTTGAGATGGAACGCTTTATGGCAAGGAGCTCTTCATCTTCACCTATTTTTGGATTTACCTCTTCGATTTTAGCTATTTCATACTTTACAAAATCCTTTAACTCTTCTACTCTTCTCTCTTTTTCTACGATATTGTTTAGTTTTTGATTTAAATCTTGATAAATCAAGAATTTCTCTGTAAATTGTTTTAAATTCTCTTTATGATTTGGCTCTGTAGTTGAGCTTATCGCATCAAGCAGTTCCAATAATCTTTCGTTTTCAAACTCCTCTTCATTTTTTATGCTCAGGTAGTTTATAAATTTCTTGGAGATTTCATTTATGTTTTTCTTAGAGATATTTTGAGAATTTATGAAGTATCTAGCGGTTTTTGATTTGATGAGCTTAAAGATGTTTATCTCATCACTCTGTATGCCAAACTCTTCCAAATCCATCTCTTTAACGACACTAGCTTCAATCAAACTAGCATTAGCATCCCCGTATCCAAAAAGAGAGAGCAAAGCTTGCATAAGAACTGATTTTCCAGCTCCACTTGGACCTGTAAATGCTATCAATCCACTCTCAAATTGCAGTTCACACTCCCTAAAAGAGAAGTGATTTTTTATATAGAGTCTCTCTATCACAGATTTCCCCAATTTAGCTTTTCTCGTAGAGTATCAAAATAGTTTATCTTAAGAGAGTGTATAAGTTTCGCACTTTTTTGTGCAATTTTGACTGTGACTTTTTTAAAGTTTTTCATCTTATATCTCTCTTGCCCATCAATGACAATGAGTATATCATCGCTACTTCTAAACTCTATCTCAAAATTGACAGGTAAAACAAGCGGTCTTTGTGTGAGTGCATGTGGACAAATCGGGGTGAGTATCAAAGCCTCAGTAAGTGGGTATATGACGGGTCCACCAGCAGATACATTGTATGCGGTAGAGCCTGTTGGACTTGAAACTATGAGCCCATCTCCACGATATGAGTTTATCAAATTACCGCCTATGTATGCCTCAACACAAGACATGGATGATGTATTGTCTCTTGCAAAAACGGCGTCATTAAACGCGACTATATGCCTTTCTTCATTTTCAGTATGCAGTGAAATTTCTAAAAGCATTCTTTCGTCTATTCTATATTTTTTTGCAAAAATATTGTCTATAAATTCGTCTATTTCACTCACTTTTATATCAGTTAAAAAGCCTAAATTTCCAGCATAAATCCCTAGTATCGGTTTGTTGTATTTGAAACTTCTTCTACAAAGTGATATAAGGGTGCCATCTCCGCCCAAAGAGATGATGAAATCGCTCCTTTGGCATATCTCTTCAAAATCCACTCCATCACAATCTAAATTTTTTGCACTGTTAGTCTCAACTAAAAGTTTGACGCCATATCTTTGAAGAGCATCTTTAATCGTATGGAAATATTTTTTCAAGCCACTATCATCTGGCTTGCTTACTAAACCCACACAATTAATAGTCTCCATCTTTTCGATTTCATTTGTTATTTTCATGAGCTTATTATACCAATATTTTATGGCTTATGGGTAAATTCTGGAACTATAACTTGCAATTTTTTTACTTTATCTTCGCAAGTTAGAAGCTCCTGTATGTTGGAATTTAACTTATCTATATCGTATTTTGTCTTTTTTGCTACCATGATTGATCTATATTTTGTCTCTTTATCACTCTCATCTATGAGTAGCTCTTCATATAACTTTTCACCTGCTCTTAGTCCTGAAAACTCTATTTTGATATTATCTTTTCCACTTAATTCTATCATCTTGTTTGCCAAGTCAACTATCTTTATGGGCTCACCCATATCGAGTATAAATATCTCTCCCCCTTTTGCGATTGCTCCAGTTTGTAGAACCAATTCACAAGCCTCAGGAATAAGCATGAAGTATCTAGTGATATCAGGGTGAGTAACACTTACAGGGCCACCTTTTTCTATCTGTTTTTTAAATTTTGGTATGACTGAACCACTGCTCCCTAAGACATTTCCAAATCTGACTGCTACGATTTCAGTTTTGCCTGAGTTTACATTTCCAGCGTACAGTTCGCATACCCGCTTTGTTGCGCCCATAACATTTGTTGGACGAACTGCTTTGTCAGTAGAAATCAGTATGAATTTTTTCACACCATGTTTGATAGCCAAATCTATACAGTTTTTGGTGCCAAGTATATTGTTTTCTATGCCATCAGCAATATTCTCCTCAACAAGCGGCACATGTTTGTAGGCAGCTGCGTGTATTATGATGTCTGGCTTACAAGTTGAGAGAGTCTTCTCTAATGCTTTTTTGTTTAAAACACTGTGCATAAATGATTTTGCAGATTTTGAGCCTAGTTCTTCACAAATAGTATATAGATTGTACTCGCTGTGTTCTACCATAAAAAGCTCTTTGGCGCCATATTTGATACACTGTCTGCATATTTCACTGCCGATACTTCCACCAGCTCCAGTGACTAAGACTTTTTTGCCTTTTATAAATGAAGAGATCACCTGTTTATCCAAGTCTTGAGGGTGGCGAGCTAATAAATCTTCAACACTTATATTTTTCAACTGCTTCATAAAAGGCTTATTTGATAGTATATTGTCTAATGCGGGTAAAACCTTAATCTCTTCAAAATAGCTACTCAATCTTTCATATATCATATTTATTCGCCTGGATTTTGCAGATGGCATAGCTATGACTAGAAGATTAAATTTATCACCATTTGTCACTTTTGTTTTTAACTGCTCTTTTGAAATTATTTTTACACCATCTATGCTTCTTTTTTGTAGATGTTTGTCATCATCTATAAAATATTTTATCTTATAATTTGTATTTCGATACTCCTCTTCAAGGCTAAGTCCCGCTCTTCCTGCTCCATATATAACTAAAGATTTGTCTTTTTTGACTCTGCTTCTGTTTATAAACATATAGTAAGTGTACATGATAAAGTTTATACTAAAAAGATAGAAAAAAAGCTCTGAGACCATAAATGCTATGCGAATCTTGCCATGTAAAAATGGAGCATATGCGATAAAGGCCACTATATAGACGACACTTTTGAGTAAAAATGTTTTTTGTGTGACTCTTGACCATGACAAAGAGTAATCCTTGAAAATCAAAATTGAAGCGATTATTCTAGCCAATATTACCCACAAAACAACATATGGCTCAAACCTGTTATGAAAAATCCAAAAAGTCCAAGCAAAGCTAAAAAAACTAAGAGTAATGATAACTAAGAGGTTTAAAATTCTCTTATCTAGATATAGATTCATATTAGCAACTTATATACTTTTGCATTTGGATTTAAAATAACTGGTTTAAAGAGCCTTTTATCATAATTGTCAAAGACAAAAAGTTGAATATACAAAGAGTTAAGAGTGGCATCATCTAGGACTAAAAAAGTGCCATATGAGCGCATATATATGATAGATATATTTGCGTTGCCGTCATACGATCTTCTTTGCCTGATGAGTTTTTTGTCCCTATCATAAGCAGTGATATAAAAATCTTTTATAGGCACCTCTTGGTTTCTAACTTTTAGTATCCCCTTTTTTTGGTCAAAAAATATGCCATTTGCAAGATTCAGTATGCCATCCTTTTCTCTATATCTGTTTGTTTTGTAGAAGAACGGTCTTCTTATAGTGTTTCCGCTCATCAAGTCAATATCACTAAATCTTGCAATCGTAGGAAAGATATTCATCATTCTAAATGGAAGATACAAGTATATGTCTCTGGTTTTTTTTGGAAGTTTTATATCGGTTTTTAGTGACATTAAAAACTCATTCGTATCTTTGAAGCCATTATCAAGTGTCAATTGAGCCATGATAGGAGGC
>JALUXQ010000232.1 GCA_027013265.1 Campylobacteraceae bacterium
TAAGAAATAGCTGCTCCCTGCTAGCAGTGAGATTTTGCATTTTTGCAGAAAGATTTTTGATTTTATGCTCTGCTCTTTTGCTTTGTCTTGTGCTAGCTTGGCTATCGCTCTGCTTAGCTCATCCCCGCTCGCTAGTGAATTGTTAAATCTTCCATTTACTAGTTTATAATAACTTTGTGAGGCGATCACCATTTTGTTTGCAGAAATCGCTTGAAATTTCAGGGAATCTAGTTTCAAGAAAGCATTTTGTATATCTTTTTTGACAACTCTCTTATAATCGGCAAAATACAGCTTTATAGCAACTCTTTTTGCATATGCTGCTTCTGCCTCACTCCTATTTTCTCCTGCATCAAATATGTTGTATTTGAAGTTTGCTCCGATATAGCTTTGGTCTGCATTTGTAAAACCATTTCCATTTAGGCTTAAGTCATCGCCTTGTCTCTTAAGAGCACCAAGGAGAGCAATGGTAGGGTATTTTTTACTTTTTATTAAAGCGATATCTTTTTTATTTAAGTTTAGCTCAACTTCTAAGGCTTGTACATCAGCTCTTTGATTTAACGCTATCTTTTTTATCTGCTTCTCATTTTTAAAGAGTTTTATTGTCGGTAAATATTTTACATCAGTTTTTAGACCAGTGATATATACTAAATCATTTATAAGAGTGTTTTTTTGCTCTTCGTACTGTTTTATAGTAGTTAGTATTTCATACTTTTGTGCCTCTATTTTATATAGATTTGATATATTTAAAAGACCATTTTCATAAAGCCCTTTTGCTTTTTTGTATGATTTTTCTATGGCATATTTTGCATCAATACTAGCTTTTAATGCCCCATTTAGTGAAAAAATTGAGCTATATAGAGATGTGATTTTCATATACAACTCTCTTTTTAACTCTTTTGTTTCAAGCTGGCTTTTTATCATTTTAAGTTTTGCAATTTCGATGGATTTTGTGATGGCAAAACCTGTAAAAAGAGGATATGTTATACTCACAGCCCCATCTATATTTGTCCTTGTGCCAACAGGAACAGGAGAGCTAAAACCTGGTATATGAAATATAGAAGTTGGAGTATCATATAGTCTAATCGCGTTGAATTCCAAGTTTAACGTAGGGTACTCTTTTGCTCTTTTTGCATTAAGAAGTTTTTTTAAAGCTTTAGTGCGCTGTTGTTTTGATTTTATGAGCAGATTGTTATCTACACTTTTTATCAAACTGTTAAAGTTTGATGAGTATAAGAGTATAGGCAGTATTAAAAAGATGTATTTTTTCAATTTTTTTCCTTTATAGGTTTAAATTTGACAAACAAAAGTGCAGTAAAAACAGAGCCGATAGCTCCCCAAATAGCTGCACTTGCAAAAACAGAAGAGAAGCCATAGTTGTAGCTCATAAATGTCTCATATCTTCCAAAAGAGGCATATGCCAAATCCTTTGAAATTCCTAAGAAATCTTGAAAGTTTTGTATGTATTGCATAACAAATTGAGAGTTTTGTAGTTCATTCATATGCAAAAAATTTATATTTTTAAAGTATTCCATGTTATTTGTTGCCAATGCTGTTCCGAAACTACCGCCTACAAATCTTACATAGTCCATGAGCACGATTGCAAGTTCTCCTTTCTCTTTAGGAGCATTTTGTAGAAGCAAAACTGTAACGGGAGCGAAAAACAGTCCCATGCCTATACCAAAGGGTATGGTTAATAATTGAGCTTGTATGAGTGGTGTGTAGTAGTTGAGTGCTGGCAAGATAAAAAATGATGTCAAAACATAGACAATAGTAGCTAATAATACGACATTTTTCGCACCTATTTTATCTGATAGTGCCCCAGCGATTGGTGAAAATATCCCTATAAAGACTGCAAAAACAAAGACAGAAATCCCAGCATCAAGCGTTGGAAGCATCTTTATATGCTCATAATAGACAGGTAAAAGATAGAAGTATTGATACATGCCAAAACCTAAAATAAAAAAATATATAAGTATGCCATTTGTAAAAGTTGGATTTTTAAAGAGTGAAAAGTCTATAAGTGTATGCTTTGAATACATTTCACTTAGCATATATATGAGATATCCGATGATAGAGGTAAACAGTAAAGCTCCTATCAAAGAGTCGTTTAGCCAGCCCCTTTGCTGACCTTTTGAGAGCATAATAAGTATAGAAATAGTCGCAACTGAGATCCAAAAAAAGCTTATAAAGTTAAAGTTTATCTTTTTGAGATTTAAATCTTTTGGTAAGAACATAAGCCCAGAGGTCGTAAGTAGAAGTCCAACAGGAACATTGATGAAAAATACCATTCTCCAATTGTAATACTCCGTCAAATATCCCCCGATAGTAGGACCAAGAGCTGGTGCAAAACTGACACCTAATCCATATATACCCATAGCAAAACCCTGTTTTTTCGGTGGAAAATATGAGAATATCATGATGTGGCTCGTTACCATGATGAGTGCCTCACCAGTTCCTTGAAAAATTCTTGCAAAAATTATAAATGAGAGGGAATCAGACATGCCACACATGAAGGAAAAAGCAGTAAACAGAGCAACTCCTGCTACAAAGATATATTTTGCACCAAATCTTTTTATGAGATATTCTGTTATCAAAAGTGCTATGGCAGCAGCTATCATATAGCTTGTGATTATCCACTGTACTCCATACATGTCAGTTGAAAGTGGGCCCGTGAGTTTTGGCACGATGACATCAACCACGGTGGTATCAAGTATCGCCATAAAAGCTCCAGTCATCACAATAATGCTAAATATAGCTCTCTCTTTTGAGCTTATATCCCAGCTTTGTTTCACCTCTGTTTGCACTATTTTCTTCTTTTTATGGCTATATTTGCACTCATCCCTATCAGTAAACCATCTATTTTATCAAGAGTGATTCGCACAACAAATCTTTGGTCAAGTTTTGTAAATTCACCGCTTGCTATATCTCGTGGAATTAGTGAAAAAGTTGAGGCAGAAGTAGGAAGTATGCTTTGCACTTTTCCTTTGAATTCTCTATTATCTAGCGCATCAATTTTTATATTGACATCATCGCCAACTTGTACACCTTTTAATTTCTTTTCAGATAGCAGCACTTCTACATGTAAAGCTTTTGGATTGACTATCGAATATATAGGGTATCCAGCTTTTATGACACTACCTTTGTTTATAAATTTTTTAGCTATTTTTCCATCAATTGGTGAGTAGAGTATGCAGTAATCTATCTTATTTTGCACCTCTTGGAGTTGATTGTTCATAGATTTTATCTTTAAAGCCAAAGACTCTATACTCTTTTGTATCTCTGTTGTTTGACTCTTTTTTATCGTCGAAAGTGTAAGAGCATTTTTGATATTTTTTAAGTTTAACTCAGTTGCGTTAAGCTCTTTTTTTTGTGATTCTATCATATCTTTTAGAGAATTTTTGGCAGTTGATATCTTTTCATAGAGATTTTTTGCGATTAATTTTTGCTTTAGCATTCTCTTGTATCTTTTGGTATCTTTGTTTAGTTTTTTAAGCTTAGTGCTATTTGCTTTTATAGAGAGTTTTATAGCCTCTATTTTTTGTTTGTAAGAGGCGATATTATTTTTTGCTATCTTCTCATTTAGGTTAAGTTCGCTACTGACTCTTTGAAGTTTTGCCTCTAGGGCTTCCTTGTTTTTTATCGTTGCTTTTATCGTGTTTATTATCTGTTTTTTAGCATTTTGAAAGTCAATATCATCTATTTTTGCTAAAATTTCACCTTTTTTTACGCTTTGTCCTTCGTTTTTTTCTATCATTTTGATTTTGCCATTTACTTTAAAGCTAAGCATAAAGATAGAGTCACTTTTCACAAAAGCAGCGTCACTGACAGCATTTGTTGATCTGTAACTGAGGTAGTTAAATCCCATATATGCAAAAAGCAAAATAAGTAAAACTATAAATAAGGTTCCAAATTTTTTCATATAAAAGTCCTTCTGTTTTTCAACTTGTGAATTATATTCATTTTTTTATAAACTTATTCTTAATTAAGCAACATTCTTTTATAATTTCAATAAATATAGATTTGGAAGTAGAATGAAAAAAACTAAAATGGCATCAAAAGTAAAAGATTTAAAGAAAAATCTTATACTAGATGAAGCTTGTCGATATTTTGAAGAGGTAGGATTTGAAAATGTCAAGATGAATGACTTGGCTAAGAATTGTGGTATATCAGTAGGGCAATTATACAAACTTTTTAGCTCAAAAGAGAATGTTTTTCATGAATATGTAAGATATCAGATAAGGCTTTTTAACAAAGAGATTAGGGAGGCATGCATACATGTGGTTAGCCCAAAAGATAGACTATTAAAATATCTCGAGCTTAAGTTTAAAATTTTTAAAAACAAGAAAAAAACTCTGAGAGATCCTGTGCTTGGAGACCCTCTCTTTTTCTCTAAATTAAATACTAAAAATGGTGATTTGACAAAACCAATATTTGAATTTTTAAGAGATGAATTTGAGAAGTTGGCATTTGAGCATAATCTATCTAAAGATTTAGATTATCAACAAGTGGCTTATGTGTTCAACTCCTTTTCTATGGGCTATATAGAGTATTGGTTAAACAGCGAAAAAGAACTTGAAGTTGACGAAAAAGATATACTAGAGAGATTTATAAGCGGTTTTATATATAGACGATAAATACACCTTATCTTTAATGGAACTTTTAATGAAGTTTAATTATAATGCAACACTGATTTTAAAATTTAAACTAAAAAGGAGAATGTGTGACAAAAAAGGGTATTTTAGGTCTTGTAGTGGGATCAATCATCTTTGCAGGGTGTGCAGGGACAACTCCAAGTTTGGGTAAGCTTGGAAAATCAGGTAATTATGAAAGTGTAAAAAAGGCTGGGGGATATAAAAGTATATCAAAAGATTTGGTCAAAAAAGAGAAAGATGACCTTCTTTGGTATCTCGATGCTGGTCTTATCTCAAGATATGCGCAGGATTTTAACCAAAGCACTTACTTTTTTGATAAATCTGAAGCTAAAATTAAAAAGTATGATAAAGAGGTACTTGCAGGTAAATTTTTTGCAAATATTGGCTCAGTATTGACAAACGATACTTTTATGGATTATAGACCAAAAATTTATGAAGGCATTATGGTTAATACCTATAAGGGTATGGATTTTATGAGTAGACTTGATAAGACAAATGCAAGAATAGAATTCAATCGTGCTTTAGAGAGACAAAGAAGAGCAAAAGAGTTTTTTGCAAAAGAGATAAGTCAAGAGAAGAAGAAGATAAAAGAAGACAACAAGAAGAAGGCTCAAAAAAAGAGAGTTGACTCAAGAAAAGTAAACAAATCTGCAAATAACAAAAAAACAAAAGATGTTATTGAAAAAAAATATTCAAATCTTTTTGCCTTTAAACCATATCCAGATTTCATTAACCCTTTTACATCATATATGTCGGGATTATTTTTTATAAGCGCGGGTGATTATGCAAAAGCTACTGATATACTCAAAGAGACCTATGGAATGATAAAAGGAAATGAGCCAGCAGCTTCGTATGTAAAAGAAGATTTAAAATATGCCATGAAGGCTGCATCTTCTTTGGGAAAAGCAACAAGTAAACATTATGCTTGGATCGTTTTTGCCGATGGTGAAGGTCCGAAAAAAGTAG
>JALUXQ010000233.1 GCA_027013265.1 Campylobacteraceae bacterium
CTAAAAGAGCCCTATCCTGTGATGGATGTCACATGTATCACCACAAAGAAAAAGCCTATTTTCCAAGCCACTGTTGTAGGGAAACCGCCTTTGGAAGATAAGTATATGGGGTGGGCAACCGAGAGGATATTTTTGCCGCTTTTAAAGACGACTGCACCTGATCTCATCGACTACCGCATGCCTGAAAATGGTGTTTTTCACAATCTGATACTAGCTAAGATGAAGAGTTGCTATCCAGGGCATGCTAAGCAGTTTATGCATGCTTTTTGGGGAGTAGGGCAGATGAGTTTTGTAAAACATGCCTTTTTTGTAGATAGTGATGCGCCAGAACTTGAAAATTATGAAGATATAAGTGATTATATATGTGATAGAGTGAGTGTTGAAAACATTCTTATAAGCGAGGGTGTTTGTGATGCACTAGACCATGCTAGTCCAAATGCATGTTATGGTGGAAAACTAGGAGTTGATTGCACAAAAGACAATGTAAGATATCCAAAAAAAGAGATATTGGAAGATAAGGAACTTTTGGATATAATTAGCTCTAAAATTTCGGATATAAAATCTCTTTGCCAATATAAAACTCACACTAAGACCCCTATTTGCGTCTTTGGAGTGAAAAAAGATAGAGGCATAAAGGAGATTTATGAAGATTTAAAAGAGTTTAAAAATCATCTAAAACTTTTGGTTTTTGTCGATATTTACAAAAATGATATTTCAAATCCATACATGCTCATCTGGAGAGTTG
The DNA here is from genome assembly GCA_027013265.1 of Campylobacteraceae bacterium. Classification (GTDB taxonomy): domain Bacteria; phylum Campylobacterota; class Campylobacteria; order Campylobacterales; family Sulfurospirillaceae; genus JAADIZ01. The sequence continues at coordinate 746 of JALUXQ010000233.1, forward strand.
TAAACAATATAGATGCCAAAAGAGATATCTTTTTGGAGACAGAGTATATAGGGATAGATGCCACAAATAAAACCAAAAAAGATGGTTATGCAAGAGAGTGGCCAGAAGATACTGATTGTGATAAAAAAGTGCTAGAAGATTTGATAAAAAGAGATTTGATACCAAATAACAAGGAGTTGTTAAAACACTACTATGTCTGAATATTCGCCCTTTGGGCAGTGCCATACCTTAGGAGTTAAGAGGTGACACTGCTAATAATATACTTTTCTCTAGCAGTTGGAGTTTCATTTTTGTGTTCAATGCTTGAGTCTATACTTCTGTCTTTGAACATGTCTTATATAAATGTTGTAAAAAAATCAAATCCAAATATCGGCAAGTCTTTGAAAAAGTTAAAAAAAGAGCTAAATACCTCACTAGCATCTATACTTATACTAAATACAATTGCAAATACTCTTGGAGCTGCAGGAGTTGGTGCTCAAGCTAGTTATATTTTTGGCAACCAATACATGTTTTATGTCTCATCTGTGCTAACTTTGGTTATACTTTTTGTATCCGAAATAATACCAAAAACCATAGGAGCAATGTACTACAAAACATTAGCACCTATGGCTTCGTATATTATAAACTTTTTTATATTTATCACCTATCCGCTAATCATCATATCTCTGTTTATCACCAAAAAAATCGCAAAAGATGAAAATGCAAACATGATAACAAGAGAAGAGTTGCTTGAAAGTACACTGATAAGTGAAAATGAGGGTGTTATAGATGAAAAAGAGTCTGATTATATAGAAAATATCTTGAGCCTAAACAAGAGCAAGGTTTACGAGATATTGACACCAAGAAGCGTTATATTTGCATTAAAAAAAAACATATCTATCAAAGAAATTATAGATAGACCTGGGATTAGAAAATTTTCTAGAATTCCACTGTATGATGGAACTATTGACAATATCGTAGGCGTGGTTTTGAGTAAGCAGGTGTTTGAAGAAGCTATAAATACTCAAGAGACAAAGTTAGAAAAGTTGATGCAACCTATCTTTGCTATAAATGAAAATATCCCAGTCTCTTATACGCTTGACCTCTTCATAAAAAGAAAAGAGCACATCTTTTTAGTAACAGATAGTTATGGTCAGACAGAAGGAATTGTTACTCTTGAGGATTGTATAGAGACTCTGTTGGGCGTAGAGATTATGGATGAACTTGATACCACAGAAGATATGCAAAAATTAGCACGAGATAGAATGAAAAATAGGAAAAGAAGAAAAAGAAATAGATTTGAAAAATAGCTATACTTTACAAATAAAGTTATTTTATGTATAATTCTTTTTATGTTTGTTGTGTATCCCGACTTTAGGAGTAGTTTTGAGATTTTCTTATAAGCCGATTGTTGAGCGTTTTAAAATACCTCGCCCAACCCTTATAGAGTGGAAAAAAAGAGTTTTGACAGACCCCAAGAATTGGCGTGTTGAACATCTAGAGTATCTGCAAAACCAAGTTCAACTTGAGAATCAAACGATAGTAGAGTTGTCAAACATGGGTATAAACTGTGAAGAAATTTTTATCTTTTCAATTTGTATCTATCTTGAAGGAAAAAGTAAATTTATGCCACTAGGGGAGTTGAAAAAACTACTAAAAGATTTCGCTTATACAGAACAAAACTCAGTAGAATTTAGACATGATTTTGCAAAAGATATTTGGAAGATAGAGCTAGATGATGGAAGCAAAAGGTTTATAGCTGACTATAAAAGGCTTTATGATTTGCTCGATTCCATGACATCTTTTCAATATTTTGTACTGTTTATGCTCGTGAGTAATTTTGTGCAAAACATAAAGAAAAAGATAGATTTAGGAGAAAGATGTGGAATTATAGGTAAAACTTGGCAGGAACTACACTCTTTACAAAAGGAATTTTCTAAAAAATCCATCAAATCAAAATTTTCAAAGATTTTAGTTCACAGTTAACTTGATTTTGCTATCTTCCTACTACAACTCTATTTCTTCCCTCCTTCTTGGCCATATAGAGTGCCTTGTCTAATCTTTTATATAGTTGCTCTTTGGTTTCACCTTGTATGTACTGAACTACTCCAAAACTTATAGTGATAGGAATTATCTCCTTACTTTGTTCTACTGTTTTTCTCAGCTTTTCAGCTAACTTTATGGCATTTTCAAGTCTTAGATGAGGAAGTACGATTATAAACTCTTCGCCGCCGACTCTACAAAACTGATCCTCTTCTCGAATCAAAAGTGCGATTAGTTTACAATAAGACATAAGAATTTCATCTCCAACATCATGTCCATACTTGTCATTTATATTTTTAAAGTGATCGATATCAAACATTATTACAGATAGAGGCACTGAGTGTCGTTTAGCCCTATTCATCTCTTTGCTTATCGTAGTCTCATAAAATCTTCGATTTTTTATTTTTGTCAGTGGGTCTGTTATGGTTAAAAGTTCAAGCTCTTTTTTATATACCTCCTGCTTAGTTATATCTGTAAGTACGATACAGTACTCATTAGTGGAGTCATCAATCAAAGACGCACCAATTAGAAAATAGTAATCTCTACCAAAGTAGTGTATTTTTGCTTTATGCTCTTTGTCATGGTTTTCTAGTATATATTTTAGCCAAGTTATTTCTCCTATTTTCTTTTGCAGATAACCATCCTCTTCTACAAAAAAGTCACATATACATTCATTTTCTGCCAAAAAATCATCTATTGTTGAGTATCTACTAAATACTTTAAAGAATGCTTTGTTTGCATCTGTGGTCTTTATCATATTGTTTGTTATCATAATGTTTGTTGAAGAGTCTATAATGTTTCTATAATGTTCTTTTTGTCTTTTTAGTATAAATAAAAATAGTATAACACCAGCTACAATAAGAGATAAAAATATAATTAAAATTATAGAGACAAGCTTAAAAACAAATAGATCGAAGTTTCCATTTTGTATGCCACTTGGCTTTTTAAACATAATATAATAGCCTATAATTTTTGAGTTGATATTTTTTATGGGATAAGAGACAATCAAATAACCATTTTCTACCTTATATGAGTCGTTAAAGTAGTTTTCTACACCATTTTTCTTCAGGTAATTTCTAAATTTCAAAGGGGCATTTATATTTGCTACATAGTACTTGCCTATAGAAAGTTTACTAAATGGATATTGAAGTTGTCTTTCGTTTTGTTTTATCGCTACTACGACAGAGTTTATTCCACTATTTTTTAAATTATCTGCTATGGAGTTAAAATGAGATATAATCTCTACAATTCCCACAAAACTTTTATCTTTGTATATAGGCATAATTGTTTTGAAAGATAGGTCAAATTTTCCTATGCTTATAGAAAAACCAGATTTTTTATATTTGAAAATTTTATCTAGATCTTTTCTAAATCCCCTGAGATTGTCATATCTTTTTGCTGTCCAGCTTCTATATATAGATATGCCATCTTTGTTTATTATTTGTATCCAAGCATTTTTATATGCCTTGCTTTTTTTTAATTTTTGAATGAGTTTACCATAGTAGTCTAAAGGGACATCTTTATCTATCACTTTTTGTGCCAATCCAGGAACGCTTACTAAACCTATAGCTATATCTGTAGTGGACTCCTTTTTTCTAGAGATTTCATTAAACAGCTTACCCTTTAGGTTTATTGATTGCAATTTGTAATTCTCATTAAGTATATTTCTCTTCTTTAAATCTATATACCTGATAGTAGCAAAACCTCCCATGAGTAACATAAAAATAATAACTACTATAACAGTAAAGGTTTTATAAGCTTTCATGGTCGGTATTATATCATAAAATTTAAATAGTTATAGTTAGAGCACGCAAGCTCCTCTTCTCGGATCCGCTCCTCCTTGCAGGTCTCCTGTTGTGGCTTGGACTCCGCCTTAAGACATCAAACTCTTTTAGTTTGTAAGTGCTTGCCATATCTTTTAACTTCACATGTAAAGGTGGCTCAGTTATGCTTATATGAGTTGTGTGACCCCACATATTTAGTCGTTACTTGAATTTGTCTTTAAAACTATTTAGCAATTTGTTATCTTTTAGTATATCTTGCAGTCCGTTTTTATCTAAAAACTCATCTATATGTTCTTTTCTAAACTCTCTTTATTCTGAAGTCTATCTTCTGGTTCAGCACCGAGCGTGTAGCCTGTTTTTGTCTTTCTAAGCATCAAACTTTATGATGAGACCTTTATAAAATTTTTACTATGTGCCAATTTATTATATTACTGATAAAAAGCGGGTTTTTGGAAAATTTTATTTATTAAATGATATGATGTCGGCATGAAAAAGATATATCTGATAAGACACGCAAAATCTAGCCAGAAAGTGGCTTGTGGTGATTTTGATAGACCTCTAAACAAAAGAGGTAAGGGTGATTTAGAATTTATGGCAAATAGGCTAAAGCACTTTGGTATCATGCCGGACTTAATAGTTTCAAGCCCAGCAAAAAGGGCAAAAACAACAGCAAAAGGGATAGCTGACATAATAGGCTATGAAAAGTCTAAGATAAGCTATCAGGACTCTTTGTATGAAAGTTCATACCAAACATATAGATATATTCTTGATTCAATAAGTGATAAATTAGACTCTATCTTCATAATAGCCCACAATCCCACCATAACTGAAGTCGGAGAGATTTTAAGTGGCGCAATCCTAACAAACATGCCGACTTGCTCCATAGTCTGTATAGAGTTTGAAACAACTTGTTTCAAAGAGATAAGAGAGAACAGTGGTAAAATCCTATTTTTTGATTATCCTAAAAAACATGATATATAAAACCAGACAAATATTAAAAGTTTGGAAAGTATAGTTTCCAATACAAAATAATACTATC
>JALUXQ010000234.1 GCA_027013265.1 Campylobacteraceae bacterium
TGGCATCAAAGATATATAGTCCTTCTCTGACTGTATCAACTCTATCTTTTTTTATACCTAGTTTTTTTAGATTTGCAGTTTGTGAATCTCTTATCTCTCTTAGTAGCTCTAAGTGATCACAAAGTCTATATTCAAACCCATGTATAGTGTCAAGCGGATAGTCAATTTTACGCATGATTAATTCTGAAAAGTATCTGGTGGTACCGCCAATGACTACTAAAGTATTATTTTTAAATGATTTTGGCAGAAGCTTGATTTTTTGTTCTATATATTTTAAAGTATCTTCGGTTTTAAGATGCTTATCTAAAAAGAGTTCTTTTAGTCTAACCGTTCCTATATTAATAGATAGCGTATTAACAACCTTGCCATCTTTTATCTGAGATAATTCAGCAGAACCTCCACCTATGTCTAAAGTTGTGGCATTTTTTAGTGGCATAAGAAGGTTAATAGCGGCAATCCCACCCAGATAAGCCTCTTTTTCTCCATTTATAATTTTTATATCTATGCCTAATCTTTGTCTGACTTTTTTGGTAAAGACAGATGAGTTTGGAGCATCTCGGAGAGCAGAAGTTGCCACACATAAAACTTTTCTACACTTTAGTGTTTGGATTATATTTTTGTAACCTTCGAGTGCATCAAAAGTTCTTTGAAGTGGTATATCTTGTAGAACTCCACCATTTTCATAAGCACCTTCACTGATGCGGACTCTACTTTTTATCTCTTTTATAAGATGAAAGGCGAAACGACTACTTTTTTCAAAAACTACCATTCTGACTGAGTTGGAGCCAATATCTATGACGGCAGTTCTCTTTGCCACTAACTACTCTTCTTCGCTTGTAAGATTTTCAAATTTTAGTCTTAACTCTTCCATACTCTCTATGTTGTCACGATCAGGCTCTATACAATCGACAGGACATACTGATATGCAAGCTGGTTCATCATAGTGACCGACACACTCCGTGCAAATATCTGGATCGATTATGTAGATAGGATCCGACTCTTCGATAGCACAATTTGGACACTCATCTCTACAAGCATCACATGCTATACACTCATCTGTTATTAATAATGACATTCTGATTTCCCTTAGTTTATATTTAGAGAGATTTATACAGTAAATTTACTTTAATAAAATTTAAAAAAGCGATTTTATGTAATTATTTTTACTTTTTATTGGTGGGAATGAATAAATTTGCTATTGTACCACTATTTTTGGGTCTATTTTTGATTGATATTTTTGTTCCGAGTGCATTTGCTGCTCCTTTTGCTAAAAATAGTCCAAGTCCAGCTCCTTGTTTATCTCCAAATCTTTTAAATGGAGCAAAAAGATCTCTGCTTTCGTCTATGCCAGACCCCTCATCTATAACATTTATACTGTATCCATTTTTAACAGCAAAACATTTAATGGTGATTTTTTTACCAATAGGGGTAAATTTTATAGCATTTTGCACAAAATTTTGCAAGATGTGTATCAAAAGAGTTGGCTGAGTCTTTATCTTGTATGTTTTGGGGGTTATGTCAATTTCAAATTTTTTTTCATCTTGCAAAGCTAGTATTTTGAAGTTGTTTGCCCTCTCTTTTAAAAACGAAATCAAATCTATCTCTATTGGTTCCTCAAAGTGAGCACTCTCTTGCCTCCCAATTTCCAGTATATTGCTTATCATTTTACTCATTTCGTTGATTATTTGATTGTTTTCTTTGATCGTCTGTATATATTTTTCACTATCTCTGGGTTTTAACAGAGTGACTTCGTTCTTTGTCTTCATGACAGCCAAAGGTGTTTTTAGCTCATGTGAAGTTCCGATAAACAGCTCTTTTTGATACTCTATAAAAACTTGTATCCTTTTTACTAAAGAGTTGATACTTTTCCCTAAAGGTTTGAACTCAACAGGAAGAGTCTTTGGGTCTATAATCTGCAAAAAACTCTCGTTCATATTAGCTAGTTTCATGGCAAGCGATTTGATTGGCATCAGAAGCATTCTTGATAGAAAGAGTGCATAGAAGATGATTAAAAAAATAGCGATTAAGTTAATCGTCAAAACATTTTTTAGTATTTCGTCTAGTAGCTTATCTGTATTTGAAATATTTTTGGTTAACCTTATAAATAGTGATTTTTTATCATTGTATGGATAGTATATAGTTAAAAACTTTTGCCCATGTTCTATGGAGTTTTCATATCTGATTTTTAATTTGCGATTAGGTAAAGAGACGATTTTAATCTCTGTATATAAAAAATTTAATTTTGGAATTACTACTTTACTTATATCAGAAGATTTGGAGACAGCAACGAGCATTGCCTCTTGTCTTAATTCTTCCGTTAAATTTTTGTAGATGGATATTTTTATGTAATTGTATAGAATTGTAGAAAAGATTACAATTAGTACCGTCGAAGCGAGTACTAATTGTAATACGAAATTGTGCCTTATACTTTTTTTGGAAAGCAAAATCTATAACCTCTTCGTCTGACAGTCTCAATGGTTGAGATTTCCAATGGTTTATCCATTTTTTGACGAATTTGGTTGATAGCTACCTCTATAACATTTGGAGTTACTAATTCAGGCTCTTCCCAGATAGCGTCTAGGAGTTGCTCTTTCGATACGATTTGGTCACTATGGCGAGCCAAGTGAGTGAGAACTTCAAAAGGCTTACCTTTTAGCTCGATTTCTTGACCTTTGTATGTGATTTTCTCTTCATCAGGGTCAATTGTCAAGTCCTCTATGGTTATGACATTTGTACCACCAAATCTAAGTCTAGCCTCTATTCTAGCTACTAAAATATCAAAATCAAATGGTTTTTTGATATAGTCATCAGCTCCAGCTTTAAGTGCTTTTATTTCGCTCTCTTTGTCATCTTTAGCCGAAAGCACAACTGCTGCTGTTCTTGGAGATTTTTGCTTAATAATACTCACTAAATCTACACCATCACCATCAGGCAACATCCAGTCAGTCAAAACCAAGTCATAGTTTCTAATTCCTATATAATACTCAGCATCTTTAAAATTTTCAGAGCTATCAGTCTGATAGCCAAACTCTTGAAGTCCCTCTGCAATGGTTCTACCTAAGGTTACTTCATCTTCTATAATGAGAATTCGCATTATCGTTCCTTCTTTATTTATTTCAATTGTAAGTACCTAACCATAAGTAAAGCCAATTATCAGCGATAAGGAAATAACCCTATTGCTTCGTTAGATTTTATTGACTTATCTCTTGATAAGCCTGCAAAAATTTGCCTTGCACTAGGATTTTTTCCTTATCGCTGATAATTGGCTTTACTTATGGTTAGGTACTTAAGATGAGATTATATCATAATTTTAGCTAGATTTAAAGTTTTTTTAATAAAAATTTAATTTTTTTTAAAGTTTTTTTTAATTTTTGCTCCAACTATACAATTTTGGAGAATATTTGGTTTTGAAATTTTTAATTTTATCTGTTTTGTTTGAGGAAAGTGGCTCTTTATTTTACTCAAGAGAACATCAAGAGCCTCCTCAACTAATAAAAATTTGTTCGTGACAATGGTGGATTTTATGAGATTGGCAACTTTTGAGTAGTCTATAAAATTATCACTATCAAAGTCATACCTAATTTGTGCATCAATGACAATCTTTTGTCTCTCTTCTCTTTCAAAATCAAGCAATCCAAGAATCGCCTCAAATGTTAGATTTTTTATAAATATTTTCATATTCTATACTATTTGTCTCTCTTTTCCTCTAAATAGTCTAACAATATTTGGTATGTGTTTATACAAGATGATAAATGCGATAATGAGGATTGGCGCATGTGTTTTAATGACATCAATATCAGGATGAAGTATAAATGATGCGATAACTAGCGCTCCAAAACCTAAAAGTGATGAAATAGACGATATTTTTATAGTTTTTGCAGATATTAGCCAAACTACAACTCCGATTATCGTAGAGAGGGGCAACATAAAAAAAGAGACTCCCATGCCCGTTGCCACTCCTTTACCGCCTTCAAATCTAAGATATGGGCTATAGCAATGGCCAATTACACTAAGGATTGCTATCGTCCAAAGCGTTTCAACGCTAAGCCCTAAGAGTTTAGCAACTCCTAAGATAACAATTCCTTTTGAGACATCTAAAGCTAGAGTTGCAATTGCTACCTTTTTTGCCAATTTTGGGTTCTCGCTTTTAAGTACTCTTAAGACATTTGTAGCTCCAATGCTACCACTCCCAGTTTTTGTGATATCTATTTTGCCAAAATATTCAGCGAGTAGCAAGCCAAATGGAATCCCCCCAACCAAATACGCCAATATATAAAAATCTATATTTATATTAAATAAAAAATTCACCTTAATCCTTTTAACTTTTATACTCAAATTTTATCTAAAATTTGTTTTAACTTGGCTTTTGCTATAATGCGAAACAATAATATTGCCATTATGTGACAATAGACAAGGATAGTATTTTGAAAAATGAAGAGCTAAAATTAAAAATAGATGAACTTAAAAATGAATTAGATGTCAGTATTGTTGCTCACTTTTACCAAAAAGATGAAGTGTTTGATATGGCAGATTTCACAGGTGATTC
>JALUXQ010000235.1 GCA_027013265.1 Campylobacteraceae bacterium
AAGAAATAGACAGACTAATGAAAAGAAGAAGTGAAATAGAAAAACAGTTAACACTACAAATTTACTAAGAAAATCTTTGAGGAGGATACCGTAATTCCCTCCTCAAAGCGTTTCTTGGTTACGGACATAGAAACGCCTTTAAAATTTAATTTAAAGGTTAAAAAATGAACTGGTTTACCGCGTTGTTTTCAAGTGGTGCAAACAAAGTTATAGATAGCGTTTCAAACGGACTTGATAAGCTTTTTACAAGTGACGCTGAAAGACTAGATTTTAAAAACAAACTGCAAGCGGAGATGAACACACTCCAGCTAAGCCTCCAGGACAAAATCAACGAACGAGAGCAAGAGATAACGAAACGCTGGCAAAGCGACAATGAGCATATAATCACAAGGCTGGTACGCCCTCTTAGCTTTATATATATGCTGGCCCTCTTCTCTCTTATCGTGCTACTAGATGGCAACTTCAGACAGTTTCATGTAAATCCGCAATATATCCCTATGATAGGTGGCTTTATAACTACCATGGTTATAGCCTACTTTGGAAGTCGTGGCATAGAAAAATCAATCAAAATAATAAAAAGGAGTAAAGATGTCAAAACAGATTGAAGAGGTAATCGAAGAGGAGATTATACCTCCAAAGATAGAAGAGCCAACAGGTGAGCCTCTGACAAAGCAGATAGAGACTGCGATAAAGAAAAAAGAGGAAGAGATAGAAGAGTTTGAAGAGATAAAACAAATCAAAAACAAGGAGGAAGATATCATACCGCCCTCACCTGCTAGACACATCGGCACCGTAGCAGCCTTTGTGTTGATATTTGGGGGCGGTTTTTTTATCCTTAGAAATCTAAAATCTAAACAAAACACCGATAAAATAGACATGGCAGGACAAGAGAATGGAAAATAATACGGAAAAAGTGGCGGATAACCTCCAAGATATGGACAGCCCTTTTGAGGAAAAAGTGCAAGACGACAGCAAACCGCTGACAAGAACAGAGCTGATGGACAAGACTGGCAAAGTTTTAGCTAAGTTAGCTATGCCCTACACTACTCTAAAAGAGACAACACTATCAAAATTATCCAAGGCAGAGTTATGTGACATCATCCTCTCAAAAGGTACAAACAAGAGCGAAAAAGAGAGCAAAGGAAGAGCATCCAGGACAAAAAGCGACAGTGAGGCGATAATTGACACTATTTTATCCATCGCAGAGAGTTTTAAGCTAAAAAGAGAGCATGACACACTCAATGCAACCGCAAAACAGATATTTAAAAACAACGCGATAAACATAGTGGATCAAAAGGTCAGTGAAGAGGCTATAAGCTCTCATGGAGTCAATACGACAGTCGCAGTCTTTGCAGGAATATTTTTGCTAGCTGATGGTTTGATAGGTATTGCAAATATACCATCATTTTTTAGTAAATTAAAAGGGAAATTTGGTGCTAAAAAGACAAGTACAAAATAATATCCAAACAGTAATTGGACACAAGGGCTACGGCAAAACTGTACTAACCGAAGCCCTCATGCTTTTAGCTGATAAACCAACAATAGTAGCTGACCCACGCTTTCAATACAGCACCGACCAAAAAAGAAGAGTCGGTTTTAAAAGCGTGGGAGAGTTTAGAAAGTGGATATATAACTCTACAAATTTTAAAGATTTTTATAGATATAAATTAGAGCTAGTAGTAAATGCCTTTGATGATACTTTCGAGGAGCTGGCGCAAATAGTTTTTAAGATGAGATTTTTAATGTTTGTAGTCGATGAAGTGGACATGTTTTTTGACACCAGGGCAACTGCTAAAAACTCCTTATACAAAATTATTCATTACGGAAGACACAACGAGATAGATTTAATTTCCACTTCAAGACGACCAGCAAACATCTCGCGTAACTTGACGAGCCAAACGGATATCTTCTACTTTAGCAAGTTACGCGAGCCAACCGATAAAAAGTACATAAAAGACGCGATAGGTGGCGAATATGTCTCAAAAGTTGAACATTTAGAGAGATTTAGCTTTTTAAAATTTCAAGATGAAGAGCATCAAGAGATTATAAAAACAAACGAAAGAGACATTGAGCTTTTAGAGAGAGCTTAACCCTTTGAAAGGAGGTAAAAATATGCAAAACAAAGTAATGAAAGGCATCACGCTAGGCGTGGCGGTCGTTGTTATCAGTGGCGTTTTAGGTAAATATTTACCATTTATGAAGATATAAAAAATTTTAAACAAAAAGGAAAAACAAATGAATTTTAACAAAAGCGATATATACCTTTCACTAGGTATCATCTTAGGCGTAGTAGTAGGGAAAAAATATATAGACCCAATCATCCATCAGACTTTAGGAGCGTAAAATGGCAAGAATTTTTAAAAGAAAAGAGGGAGTTATAACCTATGAGGCAAGCACGCAACAAAGACTTCAACTATCAAGAAACTATCATGTACAGAACTATCTAGTAAAACTAGAAGTAACGCACACAAACTTAACAGCATCATTTAAAGATGAGGGCTTATGGGCTTTAATCAACAGCATTCAGCTAGTCGGAAACGGTAACGAAAACATCAAACAAATGCCGGGGAACAAAGTCTATCTTGACAACCTCATGGCAAGTGGAAAAAGTGGAAATAAATCAATCAAAACAGCAGATGGCACAGGCTTAGTATCTTATGTTTACGGCTTGATAAATCTATCCATGCCAGGAACGGCAAGACCTCATGATACTATCTTAAATACAGGTATTTTTCAATCTTTAGATTTAAACATTGACTGGGGCTCGGACGCAAGTTTGGGTACAGGTATAACAGTTACAGGTGCAAAGCTTACCGTTTACTCTAACCAGCTTATAAACTACAAGAGAAATCCAGGCGAAACGATAAAGTACTTTGAAGAAACAAGCCTAAGCGAAGAGGTAACAGCAAGTGCAACAGAAATGACTATTAACTTGCCTGTACAAAAACTTTATAAAGCCTTGGCAGTAGTGGCAACAGTTGACGGAGTCAGAAGCAATGCCGTAGTTAATGGCATAAAGTTAAAATCAGGCACAACAGTATTTGTCGAGTGGGACGCCGAAGCGTTAAGAGTTTTTAACGATTTTAATTATCGCGTGGGCAATAACGAAAATATGAACGGAATATATGTTATAGACTTGACAGAACGCGGAAGATTAACAGATATGCTAAATACAATATCTAACTTTAACACTCTTGAGCTAGTATTAAATGTAACAAAGCAAACAGGAACAAACTTTGTAACAGTTTATAGCGACACGGTAAAACAGACAACCATTACGGAGCAGTAACATGATGGCAGATACATACCTGGCGACACATCCCACCGCGTCAGGTACAGCGTCATCAGGTGGCGGTTTAAGTGGTGGCATTGACTGGCTTAATAATGCTTTTAGTAGTTTAGGTAAAACAGCCCTCAAGGGATATGATACATACTACAAAGTAAAATCACTATCAGCACAAGCAAATAACAGCGTACAAAAGCAGTATCAAGACTCTACACAAGCCGTGGGAAGTAAAAACTTAATACATGGGATAGATAATAATTATATCTTGCTAGGTATTGCTGGCGTGGTCGGACTTTTTATAGTAATGGAGGGATAAGATGGGACTTTTAGGCGGTGACAGCCAATCAACGGCACAGTTGACAAGTAATATCAATTTTAACCCTACAAATATCATCGGTAGCGGAAACTTACCCTCTTCTAGTCAGTCATCAAGTCAGACGCCAAGTCAGACGCCAAGACTAACCGATAAGCTAGCCGCTTCTGTGGGAGTGCTAGGTGGACATGGTGGTGCAGTGGTCCCTGGGGGAGATGTGCAAGCAGGAGCAAGGCAGGCACCAACTCCTCAAGGGTTATTTCCTCACAAATCTGTAAATCCGTCAACAATGCTTGGCATAGTTGCAGTGCTTGCAGGCGGTATGATAATTATAGAAAAAAAGCGGAAGAAAAAGAAAAAATGAAACTAAGAACTTTTGAGCTTAAAGATTTAGACGAAGTAACAAAAATGTTTATAGCATTAATTGACATCATATACCCGAAACATCAGAAAGGGGAATACAATCAATTTCTACAAACTGTAAAATCGTGGATTATAAGTAAAAAAGACATCTTTATAGTAGAGACAGACGAGGGAGAAATCGCCGCATTTTCTCTCTCATATATAGAAGAGTATAAATTTATACAGCCGTTTTATTATGGAGACAGCTTGTATGTAAAAAAAAGGTATAGGAAATCAAAAGCTAGCTATTTATTATATGCCAACATCTTGCAAATAGCGGAAGAAAAAAAACTACCTATACATGCAAAGGGTTTCACCAGTACAGATGCAAGCGGAATACTTGAAAAGCTACTGGGTGACCCTTCATTTATAGAATTTATAAAGGTTTAAAATGGGAAAAGGTGGAAGCAGTAGCCAAGCAGTAAACACAACACAGGCAACAGTAACAAGCACTAATATAGTCAATATGGATACAAAAGCCTTAGCTAAGGCACTTCAGGAAAAGACAAAAGCGGACTTGACTATTGGCAAAGCTGATTTAATTTTAAAAAATGCCGAAGCAAAAGCCAAGCTTGAACAAAACGCAGTAATAGCAAACGACATAAAAAGCGGACTAAAAAAGTATATTTTTTTGGGTGGATTTGCTTATGCAGGGTATAAAATTATGAAAAAAAAGAGGTAAAACTATGAACTATAACATCATACGAAAAGATATATCAAACGGATTAAAGGGAAAACAAATATCATCACTGGGACAAGGAAACTATCTTATATTAAGACATGCCCCTACCCTGGCAAATGTAAGAATTCAACTAGACAATAATAATGCGCCTTATATTGATATGATTGAAAACGACACAATACAAGGAACAGGCTTCAAAAATGTTTATATAACAGCTGACGCCGTACCAGGTGAACACATAACTTTTGCACAAGCAAGCACGAGCAAAGACTTTAAAATCATACCAGCGGCAGCACTTAAACAAGTTGTAGTTGATGGTATATACTCTTTTATTCCTAAATTAGACCAAAAGCAAACAATTTTAGCAGGTGCAAGCTACACACTAGACACGACAGCACTAACAGGAATTAGATTTTTAAGTACCGATACCGTAGATGTTGCCCTAAACGGCAGTGCGATAAACTATCCTATGCTAGAAGATGAAATTTATACAAGAGATATAAACTCTCTAAAATTCACAAACAACACCGCTGCAAGCATAGATATAGTCATATGGGAGATGTAAAATGCTAGGAATAACAAGAGGAACAGCAAAGAAAATCTTTGCAGGCAAAACAGACAAAAATCAGTGCACTGCTTGGGTTAATTTTGACGGTACTACAACGCCTCCAACTATTAGAGATAGTTTTAATGTTAGTAGTGTGGTGAGAAATGCAGTTGGAAATTACACAATAACATTTAATACTGCTATGATAAATGTCAATTATTCAGTTTGTGCAGGTGGTGGTTATAACAATAATGGAGATGGTTTTGATTGTGATATATATGAAAATCTA
>JALUXQ010000236.1 GCA_027013265.1 Campylobacteraceae bacterium
AGTTTATCGAGTCCACCCAGTCCACTCATCTTCAGTATGTGAGCCAAGATAAAGCCAACAAAAATACTAGATAACCAAAATATAATCAGTATAGCTATAAAGCCCATGAGGTACAAGGAGGCTTTATTTTCAAATGCATATAGACTATTATCGATAAACTCTCCTGCAGTTTGTGCAAATCTTGATGCAAGGTAGATGCCACCAACGATTCCAATCAAGCCAAAAACCTCTTTTATAAAACCGTTTATGATACCTTTTATACCCAAAATCAAGATTAGAGACAGAGATATGATATCAAATAGCGAATAATTCTCTATCATTTGCCAATCCTATAGCAGTTCTTGCCATCAGCCTTTGCGATATATAGGGCTTTATCTGCTCTTTCTATTATGCTTTCTACTGTGTCGCCTTTTTTGTGATTTGTTATACCAGCACTAAGTGTTAAATGTATAGTGTCTCCACGGTACAACAATTTACTCTCATCTGTGTTTTTGATCACTCTTTGGACTATTTTTTCACAGTTTTCCAGTTCAGATCTATTTAAAAGAACAACAAACTCTTCACCACCATATCTATAAACTCTAACCCCTTTTCTTATAGAGTTTTCTATGAGTCTAGTCATAAATATAAGAGTCTTATCGCCTGCAACATGTCCAAAAGTATCATTTATATTTTTAAAATCATCCGCATCAAATATGATAAACTGCATATCAAGAGTTCTATCTTCTCCTACTGTTGTAATCTCTTCAAGGTCTTTTATGAGAGCTCTTCGATTGTAAGTTTTAGTTAGCGGATCTATGTTTGACTCTCTCTCTAGTTTTTCAATCTCTAGTTTTAGTCTGGTGATAGTCTCGTCTGCATCATCTAACTCTTTTAAAATTTGTTGCTGAAAAGTATTAAATCCTGCTAAAATTTGTGTCATATGTATATTGTTCGGCTCTTTTTTTATCCCATCTATGTCTATAATATTTTCATTTGAGATATTTTTTAAATTTATATTTGATTTTTCAAATTCTGATATGCTCTCTTTTGTGATATGAAAACAACTCTCTTTGAGAATAAGGTCCGTATCTTCATTTGAGAATAGATATTTGTATTTTTCTGATAAATCTACTATATCGGTATCATTAGACTCTATCAATATATCCATGAAGGTATTGTGGTAGTATTTTGGATATGGAGGAATTTGTAAGCTTTTTAGCTTTTCAAATGCTTCATCTCCAATGGTTGATATTTTTTTTGCCATCTCTTTGTTTTTATTCATATTTCTATCCCAAGAATTATTAATTAAATTTTTAATGGTGCATTATACCTTTTTTTTACTGTGATAATATTAAAGATGTCCTAAATATCACTTTATCCCAATACTATTAATCAGCTCTTGAGGCTGTGTTGAGTATCTTATAGCACTATCTCTTGTGATCAATCGTGCTTGTAGGTTTTTGATCATTGATTGAGTTTGTGTTATCATACCAGTCTTTTGTTGGTTGAGTTGCATTTGTGAATAGATTTGATGCAGTTTATTTTCTCGTATAAGGTTTGAAATGGCTGCATTGTTTATTAAAACTTCGTGTATTGCGACTCTTCCTTTTCCAACTCTTGGCAAGAGAGCTTGAGATATAACTGCATAAAGAGAGGTCGAGAGCATATTTCTAACTTGAACTTGTTCAGCCCCTTCAAAGCTATCTACGATTCTATTGACAGTCTGTACGGCTGAGTTTGTATGTAGTGTTGCAAACACCAAGTGACCAGTCTCCGCTGCTGTTATGGCTGTGCTGATTGTCTCTTGATCTCTTAGCTCGCCTACGAGTATGACATCAGGGTCTTCACGAAGTGAAAATTTTAAGCCATTCGCGAAACTTTTTGTATCTGCTCCAACATTTCTATGGGAAAATAGAGATTTTTTGTTTTGATGTACAAATTCAACAGGATCTTCTATCGTAATTATATGCTTATTTTCTGTCAGGTTTATCTCATTTAATAAGGCGGCTAGCGTTGTTGATTTTCCACTACCTGTTGGGCCAGTTACTAGTATAAGACCCTTTTCTCTTTGCACCATGTCTTTAAAGATAGGAGGGCATTTTAGCTCATCAAGCGATGGAATCTCTATTGGGATTATACGAAAAGCAGCTGCTACTTCACCATTCATAGTATAGTAATAGTTAGCACGAAAACGACCAATAGTTGGGAATTCTATCGCAAAGTCAAGTTCTTTATCCTCTTCCAAATCCTTTTTTTGTTTATCACTTAACAGCGTATAGCACATCTCCTCGATGGTTGGGCCGTCAAGTTTTTCCATATCAAGTGGCACCAATGTTCCGTCTATTCTTATCTGCGGTTCGCTTCCACTCACTATATGCAAATCTGATGCACCATAATTTATAACATTTTTTAATAAGGCTTTTATATTCATATTGCTTTCCTACTCTATAATTTTTGGGACAACAAAATATCCGTTTTCGCTTCTTGGTGCATTTGCTAGAATAGTTTGTATCACTTCAGGATTTCCGCTAGGGCAATCCTCTCTGAATGGGGTTCCGCCCTTGAGCGTTGTAAATGTTGCCTCTTCATCTTTCAAATCCAACTCATTTAAAATCTCAACAAATTTGACTATTTTACTGAGTTCTTCCACTATCTCCTCTCTTCTATCTGTATCTATTTGCAAAGCAGAGAGTTTCTCCAGTTTTGTTAAAAGTTTATCATCTATTTGCATGGACTATCCTGTAAAGTTTTGTGTTCTAATCGACATTATAGCAAAAATTATATACAAAGAGATAATTTATATATAATATGATAAAATATCAGCCTAGATTTTAACAAAAGGATTAAATTTGAGCTTGAAAGAAAACTTGGAGAGCATAAAACAAGAAATCGGCGCAGAAGAGCAATTTTTAGAGAGCGTTATAAAAACAGAGAGGTTTTATAAGAAGTATAAAAGGCAGATTCAAATTGGAGTTGTTCTTTTAATTGTTGCTTCCGTGGGATTTACGAGCTATAACTATATAAAACAGAGAAATTTAGAGGTATCAAACAAGGCATATGAGACGCTTCTAAAGACGCCAGATAACACAAAAGCACTAAATACTCTAAAAGATAAAAACCCCTCACTATATGAGGCATATATGTTTAGAGTCGCGGTGAATAAAAAAGATACGGCAAAATTAGAAGAGTTAGCAAAAGATAAAAACTATAAATTTTTAGCAGATTTATCATCATATCAACTAGCCCAAATAAAAAACTCTAAAGTTGTACAAAGTGACATTTTGAAGGGTTTTGCCCTACTTGAAGAGGGTTATGACTTGCTAAAAAGTGGCAAAGCAACAGAGGCTAAACTAAAATTTGCTCAAATAGATGAAAATTCTCCGTTATCCAAAATCGTTAAAAACTTGGAGCACTATCAGGGTGCAAGTAAATGAGACTATTTAACCTACTTTTATTATCAATAGTATCTATTTTTGTCCTCCAAGGATGTGGTACCAAGAGACAGTATTTTAAACCAAAAGATATTTCGTATTCTATAGATTATGATGGCACATTGCCTGCCAAAATAGCAGATGTAACAAGAAGTGGAGCCACTTTAGAAGATGGAGAAGTGATTACAAAAAAAGGGTTAAAAGGTATCAAATTGCCAAAAGGTTTCACATTTCTAGATGATAGTAAAGACAGATATCTAGCAACTTCTAAATGCGGAGATTTGATAGTTTTAGATGATAATTCAAAAACAATATATAGCAGAAAATTTGATACTCAGGTTGCGGCAGCTAGCATAAAAGACTCCAAGATAGCTATTATTTTATCTTCAAATAGACTTTTAATTATAGATATCAAATCAGATAAAGAGATTTTAAACTCTAAACAAGATGATGTTTATGCACTTGAT
Source organism: Campylobacteraceae bacterium (assembly GCA_027013265.1). Classification (GTDB taxonomy): domain Bacteria; phylum Campylobacterota; class Campylobacteria; order Campylobacterales; family Sulfurospirillaceae; genus JAADIZ01. Next base: position 3,881 of record JALUXQ010000236.1, read on the forward strand.
TCAAGAATTGCCTCTCCATATTTTTTAAATTCGCTAGTCATCTTTCCAACACTTGACGGAAAGCTTGTTGTTTTTGATACTAAAAGTGCAAAAATTATAAGAAGTGTAATTGTTGGGAATGAGAAGTTTTTTGGAAATGTCATCTATTTAGATGTTCTAAATGACAGGCTAGTGGCAGCTACAAAAAAAAGAGTCATCTCTATCAGTCCAAACTCTATGGATATCTTGGATGAAGATGTGAAAGATGTTGTTGTTCTTAAAAACAGAATTTTTGTCTTTACTAAAGATGGGACAGTTATCCTAGCCAATGCAGATCTAAAAGTGCTAAAAAAAGAGAGGTTCCCATTTGCAGTATTTGCAGGAGCTATATACGGGGGTCATGTATATATGATTGAAAGAGGGGGCTACCTGATAGCTACTGATGTTGATTTGAATTCTGTCAATATATATAAAATACCAGATAATATAAAATCTTTTATATTTTTTACGAAAAAGGCTCTTTATTATCAAGATAGATACTTTAAATTAGCGAGTAAAAAATAGTTGAAAAAGATAGTAGATGTTCTAGGAGAAAATGGGTTTGTATTTAAATCTCTTGTGAAGGTTGAGCCATCATCGCTAAGAAGCAGACAAAAAGTAAAAATTTTTAGTGCAGTGGATGAAAAAAGTTTTTATAATGCAATTTTTATACTCAATAATAAAAGTAGATTTTTAAGAGGTAGCGCTATAAAATTGATGGAGCTAGAAGAGAGATTGGAGATAGCCTATAAACACTCCTATCGTGTAAAAATTTTACTCATCAGTTCTCCTGTATGCTCTTTGGCAAAAAAATTCTTAAAAGAGAATAGGTGGAAAATTGTAGAGGTACAAAATGGTATTGTGTGATATTGGAAATCATAGTGCAGATTTTTATCACGATGGAAAAATTTGGTCAATATCTTGTGAAGAGTTTGCCGATTATTGCCCATCAGAAAAGATATACTATATAAGTGTAAATGAGAAAATCTCAAACCTGATTAAAAATCATAAATATTTTATAGATATAGAGCCATACTTTCAGCTTGATACTATCTATCAGGGCTTAGGAATTGACAGAGTTGCAGCTTGCACAGCTGTTAGTGATGGTATGATAGTTGATGCAGGTAGTGCCATTACGGTAGATATCATGTCTAACTCTTTGCATTTAGGTGGATATATCCTTCCAGGTCTTGCTAGCTATGAGCAGGCTTTTTCGCAAATATCGGATAAATTAAGATTTAAGCTAAACATGAGTGTTGATTTTGAAGCTCTTCCTCAAACAACTTCTGATGCACTATCTTTCGGTGTTATTAAGCCGATATTGATGGTTTTAAATGACTCTTGCAAAGAGAAGAAGATATATTTTACAGGTGGAGATGGAAAATTTTTCTCTAAATATTTTAATAACAGTGTGTATGATAGGACTCTTATATTTAGAGGCATGAAAAAAGTGCTAGAAAAAAACTTTGATTTGGAGCCTAAGCTTTAGTCGCGAGGAATTTTTGCGGAATTTACTTCCGTAAAAAGGGGACAATTACTCTAGGCGTTAGCCTAAGCTTTAGTCGCGAGGAATTTTTGCGGAATTTACTTCCGTAAAAAGGGGACAATTAAATAAAAA
>JALUXQ010000237.1 GCA_027013265.1 Campylobacteraceae bacterium
TTTTATCTTTCTTATGATATTTGAGAGATCTTCTGTTTCATTTGGATTCATACCAGCTGCAGGCTCATCTAAAAGCAATAACCTAGGGTTTGTAGCCATAGCTCTTGCGATTTCAACTTTTCTTTGGTTTCCATAGCTTAAAGAGGCTGCATTTGTGCCTGCTAAATCTGCTATTCCAAATCTCTCAAGCATGTCCATCGCCTCTTTTTTGATATTTTTCTCATAAAAGAAGTGTCTTGGAAGCCTTAGGATTGACTCTATATAGGTATAATTTGCTTGATTGTGGTATCCAATCAAAACATTTTCCAAAACGCTCATACTCTTAAAGAGTCGGATATTTTGAAATGTTCTTGCGATTCCTCTTTGGACTATTAGATTTGGCTTTATTCCCGTTATCTCTTCGTGATTAAAGACAACATTTCCTTTAGTCTGTCTGTAGTTTCCTGTGACTATATTGAAAAGTGTTGTTTTTCCTGCACCATTTGGTCCGATTAGCCCGTAAATCTCACCTGTTTTTACACCAAAACTGAGATCATCAATAGCTGTTATCCCACCAAACTGCATAGTTATATTTTGAAGTTCAAGTACCATCTATTTTCCTCTTCTAAATATATCTGTAAGCTCTTTATTTCCCATAATTCCTCTTCGCGCAAAAAGCATCATGACCACTAAAAGTATCGAAAAGACAACCATTCTCAAGCCTGGATGTGCACCTGTATTGTACCCAAAGATATCCATGTTTTGATCCAAAAATCTTAACCACTCTGTTCCACCCATGACCAATACTGCTCCTATTACGGTACCACTCATGGATCCTAAACCACCAAGAACAATGATAATTAAAAGCTGGAATGTCAATAAAAATGAAAACTGATCTGGGGCTATCGTTGTTAACATTGACGCCATAAGTCCGCCACCGACCCCTTCAAAAAATGCACTTGTCATAAATGCGTAAGTCTTTATCCAAAAGGTGTTGATACCCATGGCAGTTGCCGCATCTTCATCATCTCTTACAGCCTTCATGGCTCTTCCATATTTGGAATATATCACATTTAACATCACAATAAAAGTAATGACCATTATAAAGCCAGTCCAGTATAGATTCGCTGTACTTGGTATATCATTCAGTCCTAAAGCACCATTTGTGTATGTAGGTGAATTCATAGCAAAGATTCTAATGATAAAACCAAAACCAAGTGTTACGATAGCCAAATAATCACCCCTAACCCTAAAGACTGGTATGGATAGTATAAAAGCCAAGACAGCTGCCACAACACCGCTCATGATGAGTGCCGGCAAAAATGATGCATGCATAGCCAACACCAAAGGCGCAGGGTCTTCAAGTGCAAACATATCTAGCTTTGTAGCAGACGGAAGAGTAAATAGTGCCGCAACATATGCACCAATCGCCACGAAGCCATTTGGCTCAAGTGAAAATTGACCTGCTACACCGTTTATCAAGTTATAGCTAAGTGCCAATATGGCAAATATTGCTATATTGTTAAGGATACTGACGGCATATGGGTCAAAATGATTTTGAGCAAACCATATAAACAGGATTGTTATTACGAGTATTGATAATTTTACTATTTTCATGCTCATCTCTCCTAAAATCTGCTTCGTTCTAAATCTTGACCCATGATGCCTGTTGGTCTAAACAACAGTACCAAAATCAAAAATATAAAAGCAAAAGCATCTTTGTATCCACCAAGTTCTGGCATAAATGCAACTACAACTATCTCTGTAAAGCCAAGTATAAAACCACCTATCACCGCCCCTGCTACGCTTCCGATACCACCAAGAACAGCAGCTGCAAAAGCTTTTAGTCCAACTATTATCCCCATAAGAGGATCTATGGAAGGGTAACTCACTGCATAAAAAATACCACCTATCGCGGCAAGAGCTGAGCCCATAGCAAATACTAGCATGATGATAAAATCTGCATTAATTCCCATAAGCTTAACAGTAGGTATATCAAATGCTAAAGAGCGAATTGCCATGCCGTATTTTGTTTTGTTTAGTATCCACAGTGTTATAAATAGAAGCACAAGCGTCACTACAGGGATTATAATCACGGTCATCGGTATCACAATTCCTTTGAAATGAATGATACTCGTTAAATAATCTGGTGCGGCAAAAGCTCTTGGAACTCCACCAAACAGAACATTGAAAAGATTTTCCAAAAAGAAACTAATGCCTATCGCTGTAATCAAAAGTGAGATTTTTGGAGCATCTCGAAGAGGTTTGTATGCGATCTTATCTGTTAAAATACCTGTTATCATAGCAGAGACTATCGCTAATATAACAGCTAATTCAAAAGGAACGCCTGAGGAGTGAGCTATATAAGCGACAAATGCTCCTACCATCATGATATCACCATGTGCAAAGTTTATAAGTCTAAGCACACCATATACCAAAGTATAGCCAATAGCGATCAACGCGTACATGCTTCCAAGGCTTATACCGTTAATCATCTGTTGCATAAAAGTTAAAATATCCATTTTAGGAAACCCTTAATTTGTTTTTGAAGTTTTTAGAAGTAAGAGAGAGCTTTTGCCCTCTCTTTTGTATGTATATTATGGATTAACTGTTGTTAGGTAAGCAAATTTACCATTTTTAACAACATTAACAACACCAGATTTTACAGCATCACCATTTTTATTGATATTGATAACACCTGTAACACCTTGGAAGTTTTTAGTTCCTCTTAAATTTTTATTTACACAAACTTTATCAGCTGGATTTGAACATTTTTCCATAGCATCTAAAATCATATTGTAACCATCAGCCGCAAGTGCACCCATAGAGTCAGCCGGCTTGTGATATTTTTTGTGAAATGCATCAACATAAGCTTTGGCAACTTTTGAAGTAGCAGCTGCTTCGTTAAAGTGGTCACTATACATAAAACCTTCACTAGCTTTTCCAGCTATCTTTATAAGTTCAGGAAAACCAACGCCATCGCCACCGATAAATGGAGCTTGTATGCCAACTGCTCTTGCTTGTTTAACCATAAGTGCTCCTTCTGGGTAATAACCAGTAAAGGCAACAATGCTTGGGTTTTTAGCTTTGATAGTTGAAACCTGTGCGTTAAAATCTTTATCTTGAGAGTTTATTATAACTCTTCCTAGTATCTTACCGCCTCTTTTTAGGTAAGCTTTCTTGAATGCTTTTGAAACACCAACTGAATAGTCTTGCTTAGCATCTGTTACGATAACAGCTGTTTTATATCCGTGATCATATGCATAGTTTGCTTGGATAGCACCTTGGAAAGGGTCTATAAAACAAGCTCTTGTAACAAACTTTTTACCTTTTGTAACTCTTGGATTTGTTGATGCATGAGTTATCATAGGAGTTTTTGCCTTTTCTGCAACTGGCGCCATAGCCATAGAGTTTGAGCTAGCAACCTCGCCTAATATAGCTGTAACATGATCTTTGTCGATAAGTCTTCTAGTTGCGGTAGCAGCTTCAACTTTATCACCTCTATCATCAAGAACTATCAGCTTAACTGTATCGCCATTTTTAAGCGTATGTCTCTGTGCATAAGCGATTTTCAATCCGCCATTACTTGTTTGACCAAAAGCCGCAATAGGACCTGTAAGTGGTAAAACCACACCAATTTTAATCTCTTTAGCATAAGACATGCTAGCAATCAAAGCAGCACTTGCTACAATAGTTGAAATCTTTTTCATCCATTCTCCTTAAGTTTAATAATAGGCACAATTTTATCAGTTTTTTTGAAAATATGCAAGGGGAAATGGCTATTTTTTAGACATTGTGTAAAATTAGTGTAAATAAGTTATTATAATGATTTAAAGCAGGAAGAAAGGGGTAAAAAAGTTTAAAGTTTAACCCTGACCCCTTTTTGATTCTTTTTGATTTGTAAGAAAAACTATGCTATAATAAATAAAAAAGTAAAGGGTTTGCAATGCGCACATTAACATTAAAAATCAATGACGACTACTTTGATAAGATAGTTTCTTTTTTAGAAATTCTTCCCAAAAAAGCAGTTAAAATCGAAAAAGAACAAGCAAATCTTGATGATTTTCAACGCAATATTAAAAGTGCAATGACTGATATTAAAACAGGAAAATCAAAAGTACTTCGAGTGGTGAGTTGAAAGAATTACATCAGCTAACTATTAGAGATACTGAAACTTTTAATAAAGCAGTTAAGAAATTAAAGAAGAAGTTTAGAAATATAGAAAAAGACTATCTTACATTTGTCAACAGTATAGAAACTTATGAAGATTTAGGAGTTTACTTAAGAGACGGAATATACAAAACTAGAATAGCCAATTCTGATAAAAACAGTGGCAAAAGTGGAGGATATAGACTTATCTCATACTTAAAAATTATTGATAATGAACTTTATTTAATGTATATTTACGATAAAAGTGACTTTGAAAATATCAGTGAAACTGCTATAGATAAACTCATATTAAATTCACTAAAATAGTCTTAATAAACGATTTGCTGGATTATAAAATTTATTTATCCTTACAGCATAGGAAAAAGTTTAAAGTTTAACCCTGACCCCTTTTTTAGTTACTTTTTTACTCTAGAAGATGACTTGCCTACACCTAGGCATAGGCAAGTCACTTTTTATTTGTAGATTATAGACTAGAAAGAATAAACTGCGTAAAATCTAAATCTTGGATCTGTATTTCCACCGCTTACTGCTTTTCTTTCATACTTAACAACAGTATTAAGACCTTTTAGGCTACCAGCAAATTTATAACTGCCTGTTACACCTGTTACAGTATAATCAGCTCTTGTAGTATCTGCTGCACCTGAAAATTTATTGTAACCAGCAGCAACTTTTGCACCTGCAACACCTACTTTTGAAAGATCATAACCAACTTTGATGCCTAAATCTTTCACACCTGCATGTGTGTCATTAAAGTACATTCCGCCTACTGTGTTATTGTATAGACTTCCTGGTCCATTTCCTAAACCATATGTTACAGATGAAGAAGAGCTAACTTGACCATAAGCAATTTGTCCATCAAGACCATTCATGTTTGCACCAAGCATCACACTATATACACTACCATCGTTACTTGTTAATGTTTTAGCTGCTTGTGTTGATGAATCATAGTAGTTTGCACCAACTCTTACTTTTGTACCACTTGCAACAGAAGCTACATATTTAGCATTTAAATACCAATCTGCTAGGTTATTACCTGGAGTTAATACTTTTGCGTAAGCAGCTTGAAGTAATAGACCTTGAACTGATTTATTTGTAACAGCTACTGTCCATGCATTGCCAGCAACATCAGCAAAATTACCTATATTACCATTTTTATCTGTTCTGTGTTGGTATTTTGTAACATATCCAGCTACGATAGATGTTTTTGGAAGTCCGTTATATCCTGCAACATAACCTTCAAATGATTCTTTTGTGATTCTTGAACCACTACCACCTACTAGAGGAGTGCTGATAA
>JALUXQ010000238.1 GCA_027013265.1 Campylobacteraceae bacterium
TACAAAGATAGAAAATACACAAAAAAGAGTGTAAATGAGAGACCATTTGAAGTTGAAAATTTCTACTCAAGAGATGGTTTTAAAGCCATAATCAACAATGCAAAAAAAATTGCAAATGGCAAACCAGTCGCAGCAAATGTGCTGTATGCTATCAATGACTATGGAAGAGTCGCTAGAGATGCATGTGAATTAGGAGTCGATATCATCATAACAGGGGCAGGGCTTCCTACAAATATGCCAGAATTTACTGTGGGCTATCCAGATGTTGCGCTAGTTCCCATTGTCTCTTCGGCAAAAGCTTTAAAAATTATTTGTAAAAGATGGAAGCAGAGATACGATAGATTGCCCGATGCTATTGTGGTAGAAGGTCCAAAGAGTGGAGGGCATCAGGGATTTACATATGAGCAGTGTTTTAAAGATGAGTACCAACTAGAAAATTTGATTAAACCCATAAAGGAGGAGATTAAAAAGTGGGGAGATTTTCCACTTATCGCAGCTGGCGGTATTTGGGATCATGATGACATCTTAAAAGTGATGGAGCTAGGAGCTGATGGAGTTCAGATGGGAACAAGATTTATCGGTACGCACGAGTGTGATGCTGATGATAAATTTAAACAGGTGATAATCAACTCAAAACAAGAAGATATAAAACTCCTAAAATCTCCTGTTGGCTATCCAGCCAGAGGTGTCAGAACAAATCTTATAGAGCTAGTAGACAAAAGAGAAGGTCCAAAAATAAAGTGTATCAGCAACTGTGTAAGCCCTTGCCACAGAGGACAAGAGGCAAAAGAGGTAGGGTATTGTATAGCTGATAGACTCTCTGATGCATATTTGGGAAGAGTAGAGACTGGTCTTTTCTTTACTGGATCAAACGGGTATAAATTAAAAGAGATCATCAGCGTAAAAGAGCTTATGAATAAGTTGGTAAATGGAGAAGATGCTTAAAAAATCAATTTTTATAGTTTTTATCTCTATATCTCTTTTTGCAAACTCAATCTATCTTGATAAGATACATCTTTATGATAAACAGATGAAGTATGCAAATGAGAGTCAAATGCTCAAGATTTTTCACTCTTTGCAGGGTATTTATATTAAATCCATCATAAATAGTGATGATGAGCTAAAAAAAGAGACACTAAAAAGACTCATCAAAAGCTCAAAAGTTCTAAAATTTGATTATAGTAGTTATGCGCGAGAATTATCTGGCTTAAGTGATAATTTTACGCGAAATCTTATAGTAAAGCCACCAAAGAAAAAACCAAAAAAACCTAAAAAAATAGTAGCCTTAAAATTAACAAAAATTTATGCAAATTCTAGTTTTGTAAAGTTGGAATTTGATAGGGAAGTTAGTAAAAAGAGTGTGAAGATTTTCACTCTTGCAGGAAAAAAATATTATAGAAAAATATTTGATTTTAAAGCATTTTTGCCATTTAAACCAAAAATTAAAAAACCAAAGATACTCCAAGATATAAAACTAGCACAATACAACACAAAGACTATGAGACTTGTGCTTCAAACAAAAAGAAAAAAAACTTACTACCCAAAATATATAAAAAATATACTCTATATCTATTTTTCCAAACAGACAAAAAGAAAAAAAGTCCAGAAAAAACAGAGTGTAGTTTTTAGACAATTTAATCCAAAAAACAAAATAATAGTGCTAGACCCAGGACATGGTGGCAAAGATTCTGGAGCCATAGGGTACAAAAGAAGATATGAAAAAAGAGCAGTCTTGGCTATAGCGTTGAAGTGTGCAAAAGAGTTGAAAAAAAGAGGTTACAGAGTCTATCTTACAAGAAGTAGAGACTATTTTGTGAAATTAAGAAGCAGAACAAGCTATGCAAATCGCAAACATGCCGACCTTTTTATATCAATACACGCAAATGCAGCGCCAAGAAAGAGTAAATATCTCATCTCAAAAGGGTTAGAGACATTTTTTCTATCGCCAGATAGAAGCAACAGAAGTAAAAATGTAGCTGCTTTGGAAAATAAATCAGATATTGAAGACATGGATTACTACTCCAAAAATGTATTTTTAAATTTTATGAATAGAGAAAAGATTATCCAAGCAAACAAGATGGCACTAGATATACAACAAGGTGTGCTAAAATCACTAAGAACAAAATACAGAGTTGTTGATGGTGGAGTTAGAGAAGCCCCATTTTGGGTTTTGGTTGGTGCGCAAATGCCAGCGATTTTGATAGAAGCTGGCTACATCACAAATCCAACAGAGGGTGAGAGGCTATTTAATTTTAGATATCAACAACTGTTAGCTAAAGGTATAGTCGATGGAGTAGATAACTACTTTTTAAAAAACTAACTATAGTAGTTTTTTTCCGATTTTATCCATCTCTTTTTTGAAAAAAGAGCACCATTTTTCAAGCTCTTTTTTGTTGGTATGGGCTAAAAATATGTCTACTGTTTTTTTATTTCCATCTATTTTGGGTAGTGAAGAGAGTTCTAAATCTTTTGGTAAGGCTTCCATTATATCTATGAGGTCATTTTCAGAACAATCTGCCTTAAATTCGCATGTAAATTTATCCTGTTTTTTTTCAAAAAGAGTATCTAGTGCCCAAGTAACCATGGGGTATGCCATTGACGGAAATCCAGGAGTAAAAAAGAATCTATCTTCTAGGTAAAATCCAGGGACTCTGTTTACTTCATTTTGCAAAAGCTTTGCATCTTTTGGGATATTTGCCATTTTGATTCTATGAGGATATGCACCTTCTCTAAACTCATCTTTTATAAGGTTTGCTGCTTCTTGATTTGTTTCTAAAACTCCATTTGTAAAGGCATTTGCTGCTACTTCTCTTGTGTAATCATCTGGAGTAGAGCCAATTCCTCCAAAGCAGAACATCACACTTTTTGGGTCTTTTTTTATCATTTCAAAGATTCGTTCCATCAAGGCCGTATCATCATTTATGATAAAATTTCCAGCATGTTTTAAGCCTCTATTTCTCAAAGCTTTATTTAAAAATGAAAAGTGTTTGTCCTCTCTTCTTCCATTTAAAAGTTCAGTTCCTATGATGACGCTGTAAAAATTATACTCTTGCATATATAGCACTCTTTATCTCTTGGGCTATCGTTTCTGCTTCTCTTTCACCATCAATTTTGACTAAAATATTTTTTGAGTTATAAAAATCTTGTATAAGCTCAAGTGGCTCACTGTAAATTTTCATGCGATTTGAAAAAATCTCTTCTTTGTCATCAGCTCCACGGTTTCGTCCAAGCACTCTTTGCTTTGCAGTCTCTTCGCTTACAACGATTTCAAACACTAGAGTCAATCTTATATCACTATTTTTTATCAACTCTCTTTCGAGTCCCATCATCTGCTCAACTGACCTTGGAAAGCCATCAATTAAGATAATCTTTTTATCTGAACTGTTGATAGCTTTGGTGATAGTTTGTACTGCAATCTCGACTGGAACTAGGTTGCCTTTGCTGATTTTTTTATCTATAATTTTACCAAGTTTACTTCCCGATTTTACTTCATCACGCAGTAGTTCTCCTGTTGAGAAATGAGCTATATTTTTTGGGTCATTGTTAGCAATTATATCTGCATCTGTAGTTTTTCCACTTCCTGGAGCTCCTATAAGTAAAAACAGATACTTCATGGCTACTTTTTCATCTCTCTTAGTCTGATTCCCAAATCTCTTAGCTGAGCATTTTCAACAGGGCTTGGTGCATTTGTTAGGAGGCATTGAGCTCTTTGAGTTTTTGGAAAAGCTATGACATCTCTTATGCTGCTTGATTTTGTCAAAAGCATGATGAGTCTATCAAGTCCGATTGCAAGTCCACCATGAGGAGGTGCTCCAAATTTTAAAGCATCAAGTAAAAATTCAAACTTTTCATTTGCCTCTTCATCGCTGATTCCTAGAAGCTTGAAAACTTTTTGTTGGATTTCTGGTTTGTGTATTCTTATGCTTCCGCCACCAAGTTCAACTCCGTTTAGTACGATATCATAGGCGATGGATTCCATCTCTTCAACTGGTGCATTCAGATCTTTTGGCATGGTAAATGGGTGATGAAGTGCTTTTACATCTCCATTGTCTACTTCAAACATATCAAAATCAACCACCCAAACAAACTCAAAACGATCTTGGGGAATTATATCCATAAGCTCAGCAAGATAGATTCTAAATCTTCCCATATAATCAAGTACGATTTTTTTATCGCCTGCTCCAAAAAAGATCACATCGCCAACTTTTAAATCTGAGACATTTATGATCTCTTGCAAGTCATCTTCACTAAAAAACTTAGTCAAAGGACCCTTTAGTCCATCCTCTTTCATCTGAAAATATCCAAGTCCAGCTGCACCAAATTTTCTAACATACTCCTCAAACCCTTTCATCTGTCTTTTTGAGAAGATATTATCTCCATTTGGTACTTTTAGAGCTTTGATTCTATTATTTTTTTTGTCTTTTGCAATTGAGCTAAAAATTTCATTTGAAGACTTAGCAAATATATCTATCACATCAATAAGTGGCAAATCATATCTAAGGTCTGGTTTATCACTACCATAAGTCTCCATCGCATCTTTGTATCTTAGCCTATTGAACGGGATTTGCACTTCATGACCGCAAGCTTTAAACATAGCTTTTATAAGCTCTTCAGTTACTTTTATTATCTCATCTTGTGTGCAAAAACTCATCTCAAGGTCTATTTGTGTAAATTCTGGTTGCCTATCGGCTCGCAAATCTTCATCACGGAAGCATTTTGCTATCTGAAAATATCTGTCAAATCCAGAACACATCAAAAGTTGTTTGAAAAGTTGAGGAGATTGTGGAAGTGCGAAAAATTCACCATTGTGTACACGGCTTGGTACGAGATAATCCCTTGCTCCCTCTGGTGTTGATTTTGTCAAAATAGGGGTTTCTACCTCTAAAAACTCTTTGCTATCAAGCAGGTTTCTAGCGGCAATTGTAGCCTTGCTTCTTAGCTTAAATATATCATATGCTTTTTTATTTCTTAAATCAAGATATCTGTATTTTAGTCTTACATCTTCGCCGACGCTGTTGTCACCTATGACAAAAGGAACAGGCTCGCTTGCATTTTCTACTATCAATTCATCTACGACTATCTCTATTTTTCCTGTTTTTAGATTTGGATTTTCGAGTCCTTCACCTCTTGCTCTTACTTTTCCTTTGGCTCTTAGAACAAACTCATCTCTAACTCTGTTTGCAATCTCATGAGACTTCACACTATCGGCAGGGTCACAAACAAGCTGTACCAAACCACTTTTATCTCTTAAATCTATAAATATAACTCCACCATGGTCTCTGCTGTTATTGCACCATCCGCAAACTTCTACGATATCACCAATATTTTCTTCACTTATCTGTGTACAATAGTTACTTCTCAATTTTATTCCTCTAATCCAGTTTTTTAAGCCTGCTATTTTACCAAAAAATAGCTTCACTT
>JALUXQ010000239.1 GCA_027013265.1 Campylobacteraceae bacterium
CAAAAAGGCGAAAATATCCTCATATGTGAAGATATAATCACAACGGGTGGCTCTGCTCTTGAAGCTTCACATGTAGCTCATCAAATGGGAGCGAATATAGTCGGATTTGCAGCACTTGCAAATAGGGGCTTTTGCTCGAGAGTGGGCAGTGATTGCGATGCAAAACCAACTTGTAAACTACCAAATGATACACCATTTTTTGCATTGGCTGATTTTGAATTTGAGATATATAAACCAGAAAATTGTCCGATGTGCAAAAATGGAAGCAGTGCGCACAAACCAGGCAGCAGAGGAAACTAAATATATATGAGATGGCGGGATACTAAAAAAGGCAGACTCAAACCAAAAACGACGGTCAAAGAGTTGCCACTAAAAGTTTCGCCAATAGTAGATAGAATCAAAGCATTTCTAACTGACTCTTTTATGATATTTATGCCTATTATTTACATAGTTTTTTATGTGATTATGGGCTCAAGAGAAGAGTTTAGGGCACACATGTTGCAAGGCTGGGTATATATATTTATTCCTCACTTTGTAATCACTTCTATCTTTTTATATATCAAAAACCAAACCCCTGGATACAAAGCATATGATTTGAAGTTAGTAAATTTTAGGTATAAAAAACCAACTATTTTGCAAATCACAATCAGATATATAGTTTTCAATATCACTATCTTTATCTTCGTACTTTTATTTGTACCGTTTTTTCTAAAGAGCAGATTGGGGTTGCACGATATACTCTCAAGAACTTTTGCCACTCCCTCTAAATGAGTCTATTTTTCCGCTTATCCTCTTTTTTCTTCTTCTACTTTGCTTTGGTTGCTATATATATAGTATTTTTGCCAAAAATTTTAATAGGACTAAATTACAGCACTTTTCAAGTGGGTTTTATATTTTCACTTGGTCCATTGATGCGGTTTTTTATACCATTTTTCTTTTTAAAGAGGGTAAAACTAGATAAAAATATCTTTTATTTTGGTCTTTTTCTGACCATTATATCTGCCACTCTTTTTTACTTTACAATCCAAAACTTCTACTACTTTATCATTCCAAACATCATATTAGGAGTTGCATTTGGCTTAATACTCCCTTTTGTAGAAACCTATGCACTTGGTTTTTTGAAAAAAGAGAGATTTGGAAGAAGCAGACTCTACGGCTCACTTGGTTTTATGCTGTGTGGAATAATCTTAGCAAGAAATCTTCAAAGCTATGCAGTGGGTTTAAAATTTTTTCTTGCAATCACACTGTTGTTGATAATATTTGGCATATCTATAGCATCACATGGCACAAAAAGTATAGTTTCGTGGGGAAAAATAACAGAAAAGTTTTCATTCAAGAGAGTACTCTTTTTTTGGATAAGTATATTTTTTATACAAGTCAGTTTTGGATTTTTTTACAATTTTTTTACAATTTATGAGGCAAGCCATGGAGTCTCTTTAGGGACAATCAGCTACCTATGGGCATTTTCGATAATATGCGAGATAGCTCTATTTTATTTTCAAGCTCCTCTTTTTAAAAAGATAGATCTTTTGACTCTTATCAAGTTTGCCATATCTTCGACCATCATCAGATGGATGCTGCTGTACCTTTTCCCAAGCTCACTTATGGTTTTATATATTTCACAATCACTGCATGCCTTTGGTTTTGCTCTTCATCACACCGCTGCTATAAGCTATCTGTATCTGGTCTATCAAGATAAAAAGTTAGCTAGCCAATTTTATTATGGTATATCTTTTGGATTGGGTGGATTTACTGGGTCACTTCTTGCAGGCTACCTATATGGTGAAAATCTCTTTTTATATGCGGCTCTTATCGCATTTTTGTCTTTGATATTTTTATCTTTTCAACGAAATTTCAAACATCTTTAAAGGTATCTCTTATCCCTAGAAACTCATCAAGATGTTTAAAAAATATATCGACCAGTTTGGGATCAAAATGTTTTCCTCTCTGCTCTTTGAAAAGCTCAAAGATTCTCTCATCATCCCACGCCTTTTTATAACATCTATCACTTCCTAGTGCATCAAACACATCTGCAACTGCTGTAATGCGTCCATAAATATGGATATTTTCACCGCTCAATCCTCTAGGGTATCCGCTTCCATCATATTTTTCATGGTGTTCGTATGCCACTGTAGCAGCAGCTTTGAGCAAATCCCTGCTTGAGTGCTTTAGCATATCATACCCTAGTTTTGTATGCGTGTCCATAATTTTTCGCTCTTTATCGTTTAGTTTACCATTTTTGTTTAAAATTGAATCGGCAATTGCTACCTTGCCAATATCATGCATAGGGCTTGCCTGTTTCAGTATATCTGCCTCTTTTTCACCAAGGCCATAATGAAGCGCTAAGATTTTTGAATAATGAGCTACTCGTTTTACATGGTTGCCTGTCTCCTTGCTTCTACTCTCTCCAATAGCGCCCATGGTAAAAACGACCTCTTTTTGTGTCTCTTCTATCTCATGATTTAGGCTTTCAATTTCCCTTAAACCTTCATGTACTTTTTGGTTGATCTCATCTACAGATAAACCTACATTTTTATTTACCTTGTATGATATTATGATGATTAAGGCAATAGTAAGAAATATCAAAGTTGTCATGACTATATAGATAAATGTTGTAAACTTTTTAGATATCATATCTAACTGATCCAATATCTTCACATCTACTTTTTCATTTTTGTCTAAAACAATCTCTATCTCTTTACCTAGCTTTCCTATTTTCCGATAAATATTCTGCAATCTTATAATATCGCCACCCAATTCTATCGCAATTTTTCTATATTTTACGAGCAACTTCAGTGGATATTTTGCCTGAATAGTATCTATATTGGCAAGCCATTTATCAAGTGTTTTCTTATCTTTGTGTTGAAACAGAGTCTCTTTGCTATGATATGCCATCTTTCCTAGTTTTTTTGTTAAAAACAGATCTTTGACTGCATCAATCTTTTTTTCTATCAGCTTTCTTGTTCTATTTTCATTCTGATAACTATCCTTGATATCTTTAAGTGTCTCTATAGCTTTTTGTTGCAATACAAATATTTTATCAAATGCCACCTCTATATTTTTTTCATTATGGATTAGCATCTTGAGGCTCTTTTTAAATATCTTGTCCTGATGAATATACTCCGAAAAAGAGTACAATATATTTTGAGAGCTATAGTTTTCTGTTCTTTTTTTTAACTGCTCAAACTGTTTCTCGTATGTTGCAAATAATTTTTTTACAATATTTAGCTCTTTCATGTTTTCACTATTTTTTACATCTTTGAGCGTACCGTTCATATTCTCTTGTAAAGATATAAGCTCGCCTATGTCGGCTTTGATTGTATTATTTGCTTTAACTTGTATAAATACTAGTAAATTTATTGACGATATAATAATCACCAGTATAACTATAGCTAAAAATGATAATTTTACCTGTCTTTTTATCTCCATGATATAAGTTTACCCCAAAAAGTTTAATCTAAATAACTGTCTATGCATACTACTGTGCCAAAACAAAATTTCTAAAATATATAGCTTGAACTTCATAACCAAAATTGTTATAAATCAAATCTATAAGTGCCTTTTTATACTCTTCTTTACCGCTTTGGGTCTCTAAATCACCACCTTTTATACTAGAGGTGTATCTTAAAATTAAGTCTCTAACAGCTCGGATATTTTTTTCTATAGCTTTTTTGTCAGATCTGTTTTTCATCTTAAATGTCATGTCTGACTTCATGTATTGATATTGGTTGCCGCCGATATTTATCAAGATGCCATCAACTGCAACATCTCTAGGATCAGTTCCCTCAGTCGATGTCTTAGCGTCTCTAACAACACTATTACCAAATTTTTGATAATTTACTTTAGTGCTGCTATCCCCATAGATAAAAATTTTCACTATGAGATAGACTAATGCAACAAGCACAACAACCAATGCAGAAATTTTTAAAGCTTTTATGCTGTCCATGATAGAACTCCTAAAATACTGTTCTACTATTATATCATATTTGTAGTTTACTCTATCTTGATGCTCTCTTTCTTTTAGTAGCATCTAAAATTCTTTTTCTTATTCTTATGGTTGTTGGAGTAACCTCCACTAACTCATCATTTTCCACCCACTCTAGCGCCAACTCAAGTCCCATCTCTCTTGGTGGTACTAGTTTTATGGCTTCATCTGCACCGCTACTTCTTACATTTGTCAGGTTTTTACCTTTGATTGGGTTTACATCTAAGTCATTTGGTCTTGCATGTTCGCCTATAATCATACCTTTATATACTTTTGTTTGAGGTCCTATAAAAAGCGCGCCTCTGTCTTGAAGATTAAACAGTGAATACCCAAGCGCTACACCATCTTCCATAGAGATCAAAGCTCCATTTTTACGGTGTTCAACTGCACCACTTAGAGAGCGAAACTCTAAAAATGAGTGGTTCATGACTCCCTCTCCCTTGGTATCAGTCAAAAACTGTCCACGAAACCCTATGAGTCCTCGTGCAGGGATTTCAAACTCTATCCTTGTTTGTCCGTCACCTGTTGGATTCATGGCAATCATTTCAGCTTTTTTTCTTCCCAATTTCTCTATGACTACACCTGTATGCTCATCTGGAACATCTACCACCAAATGCTCATAAGGCTCCATTTTTACACCATTTTCTTCTCTTGTGATAACCTCTGGACGGCCAAGTGAAAATTCAAACCCTTCTCTTCTCATATTTTCTGCTAGTATTGTTATTTGAAGTTCTCCACGGCCTGAGACTTTAAACTTTCCCTCGCCAGCATTTTCATACTTCATGGCGATATTTGTCTTCATTTCAGCCTCTAGTCTCTCATCTAGTTTGTTAGAAGTCACATACTTTCCCTCAAGCCCTGCAAAAGGAGAGTCGTTTACCGCAAAAACCACAGAGAGTGTTGGCTCTTCTATATGAAGTGGATCTAGCGGCATAGGGTTATTTGGATCTACGACACTATCTCCAACATCTAAAGCCTCAAAACCTGCAATTGCTACGATATCTCCGCTGACTGCTTCATCGATGTCTACTCTATCGAGCCCATTAAATCCGATAAGCTTGGAGATTCTGCCTTTAAGAGTCTCTCCGTTTGCCTTTGCTAGCATGACATTTTGGTTCTTTTTTATCACACCGTTAAATATCCTTGCAATTCCTATTTTTCCAACATAGTTATCATAATCAAGTGTAAAAACTTGTAGCTGAAGTGCATTTTCCATACTTCCCGTAGGGAGTGGGACAAACTCTAAAATAGTCTCAAAAAGAGGCTCTAAATTCCTATTTTCATCTTCCATATTGTACTTGGCATATCCCTCTTTTGCAGCAGCATAGACAACAGGAAATTCAAGTTGTTCTTCATTTGCATCGAGCGCAACCAGAAGGTCAAATACCTCATCAACTACTCTCTCTGGATCAGCTGCTGGCTTATCTATCTTG
>JALUXQ010000240.1 GCA_027013265.1 Campylobacteraceae bacterium
GATATTCCAGGTGGCAAAGAGATACCAAATGCCAAAAAATTTGACCTAGAAGATATACAAATTTCGCGTACAGGAGTATCCGCCAAATCACTTTTTGGAAAGACAAAGGTTAATGTCTATCTTTTTGAGATGAAAAAAGGAGCAGGGTTTAACTTTGCATTGGAGCAAAATAACTTTAAATTTACAGAACTTTTAAAAGCTGCTAAGAGCATTGATATATTAAATGGTGTATCGATTCCAAAAGCAGCACTTGTATTTTCGCAAAAGGGTTTTAGTGCAAAGAAAGAGGATATTCCTCAACCTGCAAGAAACTTTTTCAATAAGATATTTGGAGAGTCAAAAGTTACTATAAATATAAAACCAGGTATCGAGCTAATAGCACCATTTAGTAAAAAATCATTTGGAGTTATTGGAAAAGGGTTGCATAAAATAGGAGTTCAAGATGGCTCTATAGTCACAGGTGGAATTAGCGGTGTATTTGGCGGAACTCCAGGTTTTACTCTTAGTATCTTGATGGATAAACAAGGAAAAGCGAGCGGAATACCAAAGAAAGTTATCTCTTTTCCAGGTGTAAAAATCCCAGACTTTTTCTTAACTTGGCAAGATTTAGATGTGGAAGCTGGAGCACAAGTTGACTTAAATGTAAAAGCGGGAAAAGATAGGTTGAAACTATACTCTAAAATTGGATTAGATTTTTCACAAGAGGGTGTTGGTATTAACATATCGGGAGCCATGAAAGGAAAGTGGAGAAAACCTTTTGGTATAAAACCACTTACGCTCTCACATGTGAAAATGGAAGTAGGCATAAAAGATACAGGTGAGGTAAATGTCGGTTTTGCTGGTGATACTAAGATGGGTAGTACAAAATTGGACTTAGCCACAAATGTTGATATTTTACTTGAAGATGCACTTCCTGATGGTGTAGCATTTTCAGCTTCTGTAAATAAATTGGGTGTTTCGGATATCCTGTCTATAACAGAGTCTGTGATGGGATTAAAAAAGAAATTGGATGTCAATGCATTGCCATTTTTTGAATTGCACAATGTTCATCTTGCATTTGCTACACCAGGAGCTAGTGACCCCCAGCTAGGCTTAGTTCGTGACGGACTTGCATTTAGAGGAAACTTCTTTTTTGCAGGAAAAGAGCTAGGTAAGATAAATGGAAGCGGAGGAGAAACAGGAGTTAAGTTTAGTGGAAGCATTGCAGATTTAAATCTTGATATTTTAAAGTTTAAAAACAATAAAGTTAGTTTTAAGATAGATGAAACACCAGATGCAAAAATGACCTCAACCATAAAACTTTTCGGAGCATCTCAAGCAGTCTTACTTGACCTGAACCCACCAAATCTTGAGTTTAGAATAAAAGATAATTTGGGTCACTTTGGACAAGCTAATCTGAATGTTAAAGTTGATGGATTTGATTTAAGAAAAGGAACTTTTGATAAAAAAGCTGACATTGGACTGCTAGGTGATTTTAAATCAAACATAGCTCCTTGGATAGATCAAGAGATGAAGAAAGGGCTAAAAGAGCTTAATAGATCTGCTAACAAGAGGTTTGAAGATGATTATAAAGCGCTAAATAAGGCTAAAGCTAAAGTAAAAAAACTAAATAAAAAGATAAGAGATGTAAAAAGGCAAGATAATAGAGCTAAGCATAGAGCAGAGAGCAAACTAAATTCTGCCAAAAGAAGAGTTGCTCATCTAAGAGGAGACTACAATCATGCAAGACATGAAGCAAGGCATTGTGGTCACTGGTATGACCATTGGGCGTGTTCAGTTGCTTGGCGTGCTACAGAGGCTACTGAGTATGGTTTATATAAAGCAGCAGAAGCCACACTTAGCGCTGTTAAAAAAGTGGTGGCTTCTGCTCTGAGTTTAGATCCAAGATTGGCTGGCTTGGTTGCTGCCAAAGGTGTGGCACTAGGAACATTATCTGTAGCAAAAGCTGTAGTGAAGGTAGATCAGGATGCTCTAGATTTTGTTTTACATGGTATGGAAAAACTGGTAGATGATGCCATAAAGCATGCACCTTTTAGTATAGAACAGGCTACTTTGGCGGGCGATTTGCGAGGGGCTTTGAAGCACGATGATCCACTTGTGCTTGATATGAAGTTTAAAGTTGTCGGACATGAAGAGAGAGTCTATTTTGCTATAAAATTGAAAGATTTAAAATTTGATGCTGAATCTTTTGCTCTTTTGCCTGCAATGGAGTTAAATGATCTTGTAAAAAGTGTATTAGGCAAGATTAGCCCTAAAGTTTCAAATTGGGTAGAGTCGCACATTGCTGAGAAACTTGCAGTTGCTGAAGATAGAGTCAGAAGAGAGGTGCAAAAATATGAGAAAAAGTATCAAACCGTACTTGATTCATATGAAAATCACTCTAAAAATTTTAGAAAAGGCTATAAAGATTTAAATGAAAGGAAGATTAAAATTATATCAACTTATCAGTTGACTGATTTAATGTCAGACAGTAAAACATTTAGGGATGAATATCTAGCTGTAGGTCATAGTGATTTATGTCTAGGTGTTGCAAACAATGGTTATGATGTTTTGCAAAAAAATTGCAACGATATACAAACAGAACAGTGGTCAACACAAAAGACAAAAGATGGGTATGTGAGACTTAAGTCAAAAGGTCTGTGTTTAAAAGCAAAAAAGATAAACCCTAGTAGAAAAAGTGGAGAGTTTTTGGTTATGTCTCAATGTATAGATGGAGATGATAAAGAGCAATGGAAAATCGAATCCTATGATGGTTTCTTTGATAGTATTATAAACAAATACTCCCAAAAGTGTTTGCATTTTGATAAGGAAAATGCAAATCCAAAAACTGCTCATGCCGTATGGACATCTTGCTTGGGGACTGATAGTCAAAATTTTAGGATTATAGAAGATGCCAAGAGACCAACACACCATAAAGTAGATAAAAAAATTCAAGCTAAGAATGGATTGTGTTTGGGTGTAAAAGATGACTTTTACAGAAATTTAAGACATATAAACGGTGACCGCTATACGCCTTTTGGCGACTACAAGATGTTTATAGAAAAGATGTTGCAAAAGTTTAATGTGCTAGGTTCAGTCGATTGCGGAAGTTCCAATGCTGTGAAGTTTAACTACACAGAGAGGGTTAATGGTGATATTAAGCTTGTAGATGCCAATAACGGATGGTGTTTGGTTCCTTCAGAGCATAAGATTTTGCTTATGCCATGTGACCATGGCAAGGATATGCTATGGAGAAACGATGTAGATGGCGAAAAAGCATTTACAATGTACAATACGAGTACTGATAAATGTCTTACTATATCAGATAATAAGGGAGGTTTCGCTACCATGAAAAGATGTGATAGATCGCCTGAGCAGTCGATAGATTTTAGGCAGAGATAGGAGTGTTAATGAAAATAATATTTAGTATATCATCTCTCGTTTTTATGGTGATTTTCTTGGGTGGATGTGCTACAACAACAGCAAGCATATCGACACCGCAAAAAACTATGAATATGCAAAAGATATTATCTAGTGGTTTAAAAATAGATAAGGGCGACAATGAAGTAATCATATTGATGAAAAAGGGTGTGAGACTGATTCAGCAAGGCAGTTATGCAAAGGCATCATCTGAATTTCGGAAAGGACTTAGACTTGATGCAACAAATGCGAATTTGCATTTTTTAAATGCCTTAACCTACCATATGAGATCTCTATCTGGTGATTCAAATATGCTCTCTTTGGCAGAAGCTGGATACTTAACAGCGCTAAGATTTGATAAGACAAATTACTGGGCAGCATATCTTTTGGGACACATATATTTTGATGAACAGAGATATCTTGATGCCCAAAATGAGTTCTCGTATGGTCTCTTGTATGCACCAAATAATCCGCAACTTTTAAAGGCACTATCTATAGCTTCTTATTATGCCAAAGATGTTAGTACTAGCAGATGGGCAGCAAAAAAAGCGGTGAAATTTAAGCCAAAAAGTAGTTCGACTCTTAGGGCATTGATGTTTTCACAAGCCGCTTCTGGTAAGTTTAAGGATGCTCATAACACACTTAAAAGATATACGCTGGCATTAAAAAATGATAATAAGATTAATCAGGCTTTAGCATTTCAAAGTGCAAACCAAAGATTGAGGGACTGGAAAAACTTTTACAAAGTAGCACAAAATGACAATATTTTTGGATCTTCTTCAGAATTTCAAAAAGAGTTCATTGATGCAGGTAGTCAAAATTATTCTAACTCTAGCCCAGATGATACTCTTTCTAGTGATAGTAGCGATGGAAATATAGATTTAGGTCAAAAGAAACTAAGTTTTAAAGTCAAAAAAAACAGTGCCAAAAAGCCTGTTTTGCCAAGAATGACTCTTGTAGATGTAGTGATTTTAAGAACGCAAGAGATAAGGTCTCAAACAAAAGGTATCAATGTTTTACAATGGATGCAAGGAACTTTAACAGGTACGGCAGTCGAATACAACAGTAATAGTGCGAGTGGAACAAGAAAACTATCATTTGATCCCCAGTTTCAACTATCTGGTGTGTTGCAATATAGTTTAAATATATTTAATGACGGCTCAAATAATGCTGAAATTTTAGCTAGACCATCTCTTTTGGCTATAGATGGTCAACAGTCTCAATTTTACTCAGGGGAGGTACTGCATGTTCAGCTTTCAAGTAGTAATGCAGATGGCTCTATGGTGGATATACCAATTGGCATAAAACTAGATGTTACACCAAAATTTTATTCTAATGATATTGTACAGATAACAGTTCATGCTGAACGCTCCTTTTTGGAAACAGCATCAGAACTGGTTGGTTTCTCATCTTTTTCTCAAACGGCTAAAACTTCAGTTGATTCTGTGGCGGTTCTAAAACTCGGGGAGACATTGGTGCTTAGTGGATTGTCTGAAAATGAGAATAACAGAAATGAAAATGGCATACCTATCTTGAAAGATGTACCAGGTGTTCAATATGTAACTTCGAGAAAAGAGGCATTGCAGTCCAAAAAGTCTATTTTGATTCTTTTGACTCCAAGAAAAGCAAGGTATGCGAACAGAAATCTAAGCCCATCTCAGATAAGGCAAGAGTTAAAACAAAAAAGAGAGCAACAGACAAGATATACTAAAAATCTAAAAGATAAAGAGAAAATCCAAGTGACCAATATAGATGCGGCACTAGAACACATAGCTACAAATAATCCATTTTACAATCAATTTAGAAAGGGAGATATGCATCTTGATGCTTGGAATAATCAAGATACAATACTAGGCTCACTTGTGCGAACATTGGGATTTTTGTATTATTAAGTCCTCATACATTGCGGTCAGGCACTTAGCGAGAGTCAAACAACATTTTGGCTCTCATCTTTCTATATCTTTTTGAAGTCATCTTT
>JALUXQ010000241.1 GCA_027013265.1 Campylobacteraceae bacterium
GACTCTTGCAATAATCCCTCTGTGATCAAGAGTTGTATGACGCCTATGTGGCGGTAAGAGGCATTATAACTATTTATTCTGCATTTACACTTATCCCTCATAACATTATTTTAAAAAAGGAAGAAAAATGACAACAGTAAGACTAACTAGAATGGGAAGAAAAAAGAAGCCATTTTATAGAATTGTAGTGACAGACAGCAGAAAAAGAAGAGATAGTGGTTGGATAGAGTCAATAGGATACTATAATCCATTGACAGAACCTGAAACTATCAAAATTGATATGGATAGATTGAACTATTGGAAAAGCGTTGGAGCTAAAATAAGCGACAGGGTTGCAAAAATTTCTGGCAAATAGTCATGATTGATCAATTTTTTTATGAGTTTGCAAAACTTTTAGTGGACAATCCTGATTCGGTGAGAATTGAAAAAACAGATGTCGATGATACTTTTTGTGAAATAACCATATATGCAGACAAAGGCGATACAGGTAAACTTATCGGCAGAGATGGCAAGATGATAAATTCCTTGAAGACTATCATCTCAGGCTGTAAAGCAAAAGATGGAATTTCATACAGAGTGAGTGTTAAAGCAAACGACGAATAAAGATGAATGATAATGATGAGCTTATACAAGTCGCCAAAATAGGGCGACTTGTAGGTTTAAAAGGTGAATTAAAGCTTAATATTCACTGTGACTTTCCAGAGCAGTTTCATCCAAGAGCCTCTTTTTTAACTAGCAAAAATTTTAAATTGACGATAAGTTCATTTAGTCCAGTAAAAAAAACAGTATCTTTTGAAGGATATACAAGTCGAGAAGATGCTGCAAGATTGGTAAATCTTAACCTTTTTACTACAAAAGAGGATACTTTTAGTGAATGCAATCTAAAAGATGGAGAGTTTTTTTGGTTTGAAGTTATCGGTGCAACTTTGGAAGAAGATGGCATTTTGGGGGTAGTTCAAGAGATAGAGCGAATAGGCTCAAATGACTACCTCATAGTAAAAACAGCCGAAGACTTAGTGGAAAAAGAGCTTCCAAAGCTTTTTTATGTTCCCTATATAGATAGGTATATTTTGGATTTTGATAGAGATAAAAAAATCATATACTCCAAAGATGCCTTAGGTATTTTAGAAAATTCATGAAGTTTACATTTGTAACTCTCTTTGAAAATCTAATATCTCCATATTTTGAAGACTCAATCCTAAAACGAGCGATACAAAATGAGAAAATCAAGATAGATTTTAAAAATCCTAGAGAGTATACAGACAATAAACACAATAAAGTAGATGACTATCAAGCGGGAGGCGGTGCTGGACTTTTGATGTTCCCGCAGCCACTAGCTGACTTGTTAGATGAGATAAAAAAAGAAAACCCAAAAGTTCATATCATATTTCCAACTCCTGCTGGTAAACCATTTCGTCAGATTGATGCAAAAAGGTTGGCAAAAAAAGAGCATATAGTGTTTGTAAGTGGCAGATATGAGGGAATTGATGAAAGGGTGATAGAAGAGTATGGCGATGAACTCTTTTCTATCGGTGATTATGTTTTGACTGGTGGTGAATTGGCTAGTTTGGTCATGAGCGATGCGATTAGCCGAAATATAAAAGGAGTGCTTGGAAATGAGGACTCTTTGAGTGAGGAGAGTTTTGAGGATGGAGCTTTGGAGGCACCATCTTTCACTAAACCAAATATTTTTAAGGATAGTTCTATCCCCTCAGAGTTTTTAAAGGGAAATCACGCTATAATCTGCACCTTAAAAAAAGAAATGTCAGGTCTTAAGACAAAATATTTCAGACCAGACCTATTTTTGCGAAACAAAGGACAACACAATGAGAAATAAATATGTAGAAGCATTTGAGCAAGCACAAGTGAGCGAAAAAAGCATCCCTGATTTTAGAGCAGGCGATACACTAAGAGTAGCTGTTACTATTAAAGAGGGCGATAAACAAAGAATTCAAAATTTTGAGGGTGTTTGTATATCTAAAAGAGGAACAGGAACTGGTGCTACTTTCAATGTAAGAAAAATTGGAGCTAACTCAATCGGTGTTGAGAGAATTTTCCCACTGTATTCAGACAGTATAGATAGCATAACAGTTGTAAGAAAAGGACGCGTTAGAAGAGCAAAACTTTTTTATCTAAGAGATAGAAGAGGAAAAGCTGCAAAAATTAGAGAACTCAGAAAATAACAACAAAGCGGTCATTTTGACCGCTACCCCCACTACAACTTTTCTATTTTTGTCATTTTCATATAAAAAAGTCAATAAATTGTGATATAATATTCTCCTATAAATACATTAGGAGTAAGCTGTGTTAACACCTCAAGAATCATCAAATTGTTTTCCAAATTATTTAGTTATTTTATCCGTGCCTCTACTTATATTTTTAGGAGCTATCGGTGCTTATTTTGGTTACATTCCTTTAAAAGTTGAGGTTCATACTGTTGTGATGCTAGGCGTTATCTTTTTTATATTTATCTTTTTTATAAAGCACAATGCAAATTTTGCAGCTTGTGGATTTAAAAATTCCCTTTATGATATCGGTGATAAACTGCAAGAGTAT
>JALUXQ010000242.1 GCA_027013265.1 Campylobacteraceae bacterium
AGTATCTAAATCAAAATATGCTTACAATTGGGGATAAGAAAAAATCACTCTCCAATATAGATGATTTTTTAGATGAATACAGCAGTGGCCTCAGAAATGATAACTTCTCATCAATCGCCATCACTGTATTTCCGATGCTTGGAATCTTGGGTACTTTTATATCGATTGCAATCTCTATGCCTGATTTTTCTGTTCAAAACACAAGTGCACTAGATCACGAGATAACCATATTGTTAAGCGGTGTTGGAACTGCTTTTTATGCCTCTATTTATGGTATTTTTTTATCTTTGTGGTGGATATTTTTTGAAAAAAGAGGGCTTAGTAAGCTTGAAATTACACTAAATTATATAAAAAAACTATACTCCACATATGTATGGAGCAAAAATGAACTAGATGCTTATAGATACGGAAGCAGACAGATAGAAAATCAAAACCTAGTAAATGCTCTAAAAGATATCTTCACAGTGGATTCAGTAAGAGCTTTAAATGAGGATTATCTAAATAACTTTAAGGACATCGTAGAGACTTCATCGTCATCATTTTCAAAAATTTCAAATGACATGAACAGTGCGGCACAAAATCTCTCTAATACACTAGAGAAAGTTCAATACTCAAGCGAAGCACTAAATGCTACGCAAAACCTAGACAGTACTATAAAAGCATTTACACAAGCGACAAATTCACTTGATGACACAATTTCAAATATCGACGATAAACTAGCCAAAAACATTGGAGCATCTTTTGAAAAAATAGATACCGAGGTGGCAGATATTGTTGTAAAACTTGCCGATTTTGCATACTTGATAGATGGGCATAATGAAAAGATTTTAAAAGATTTAGAAGAGTACCATAGAGAAATGTTAAAACAGTTTAAGAAGTAAAAGATGAGATTTAAAAATAACAAAAAAGAGGATACTACAAATTTTTGGGTCTCTTATGCTGATTTGATGGCTGGATTACTTTTTGTGTTTATCCTTCTAATCGGAGCTATTGTTACTAAATCTATCATTTTAAAAAACAATCTTCTCTCAACTGAAAATAGGGCTCAGAAAACAAAAACTATACTACAACTTAAAAATGATGAAATTCAAGAGCTAAAAGCACTCCTGTTTAAGAAAAACACGCAATTAAGCTCATTTAGCAATAAAATAGTAGTGCTTCAATCCATCATAAATGATGCAAATGCTTCACTTTTAGAGAAAGAGAAGAGCTTAGAGGATTACAAAGGAAAGGTTTTAGTGCTCTCAAATGAGTTAAATGAGAAGAAAAATGCAGTTGCTCTTAAAGATGAAGAGTTGCTAAAACTCTTAAATACTCTTGGTGAAAAAGAGACTAGATATGATAGGCTTGTAGCTCAAATGCAAAAAACTAAAGAGAAAATCAAAAATCTTACAGGAATACGCATAAAAGTAATAAGTGAGTTGAAAAGAATACTTGGTAAGAAGATAGAGATAGATTCTAGAAATGGCTCACTAAGATTTTCGTCCAGTATCTTGTTTGATGTTGGAAAATCCATACTGAAAAAAGGTGCTAAAAAAGAGCTCAAAAAAGTTTTT
This sequence comes from Campylobacteraceae bacterium, assembly GCA_027013265.1. GTDB lineage: Bacteria > Campylobacterota > Campylobacteria > Campylobacterales > Sulfurospirillaceae > JAADIZ01. Next base: position 1,557 of record JALUXQ010000242.1, read on the forward strand.
ACACAGTATATCAGTGCTCTTATGGATAATGCTGATATAAAAGGACACATAGATAAAATCATTATAGAGGGGCATACAGATAGTGATGGAGCTTTTTTGTATAATCTTGAACTTTCGCAAAAAAGAGCATATGAAGTGATGAACTATCTTTTGAGCCTCGACATTGTAAAGACAGACCATATAAAATCCCTCATGATAGCAAGTGGAAGAAGTTATCTTGACCCAATTCTTGATAAAAATGGCAAAGAAGACAAAGAGGCATCAAGAAGAATAGAGATAAAATTTTCACTTAAAAATCAAAGTGCCATGAAAGAGATAGAGAGAATTTTAGATGAAAAGTAGATTTGAGCCTGTAAACTTACAAAATGCCTCTTTACACATAGATTGGCTGATAAACAAGACCAAAGAGATTTACAAACCACAAAAAAAATCTCTTTGGGATAAACTTTTAAATATGCTTACAAGAATATTTTAGATAAAATCTGTCCTAACTTTTTATATTTAAAGGAAACATAGCGATGATAGTATTTTCAACTCTAATCGAAGCAGTAGCTCAAATTTTACACATGGTTATAAATATATACATCTGGGTTGTCATCATATCAGCTCTGATAACTTGGGTAAGACCTGACCCATATAATCCGATAGTGCAGGTATTGACAAGACTAACTGAGCCAGTTTATGCTTTTGTAAGAAGGTATATTCCAACCGTGATAGGAGGAGTCGATTTGGCGCCGATCATCATCATCTTTGGACTTCAATTTTTAGATCTTTTTGCTATCAAATTACTATTTAATTTGGCAAATGCCGTATAACCTAAAAGGCATAATTTTTATTTTATGCCTCTTCTTACCATTTAATTTAGCTGCTAAAATCCCAAAAAATGTAGAGGCATTTAAGACTCTTCCTAGAAGCATAGCAAAAGATTACTATATATATAGGTATCTACGAGAGAAAAATATCAACTCAGTTGATGCAACTACTCTTCTAGGGGAGGCAAAAAGAGTAAATTTTAAACTTTTTCATTTATTTGCAAAAAAAATTGATGACAAAGATTTTAAAAAAGTCTCAACTTGTTTAAAGCTTAAAACCAAAGAGTTGCTCAAAACTGACGATGACTGTATCGCAATGGGGCTTAGCATAAAAGATGCTTTGTCGCTTGATAAAAAAAAGATTAAAAATCTT
>JALUXQ010000243.1 GCA_027013265.1 Campylobacteraceae bacterium
CTCCCGTTATATCATAAGAGGAATGGAGTGGGATATCTACGCACATATGCATCTGTTTGTTTAGTTTAGAATGTAAAAAGTATTTTAAAAGAAACTGCGACATATTTGAATACATTGAAGAATTAATTTGCCCTGATTGTGGAAAAACTGCATATAATTATGGTCGTAATTTTCATGTTCCCAAAAAAATGATGTACAGCAATGGGAAAAAGTACAATTTCTTTTTGATAATGGATTTACATTTTAGACAATACGAGACTTCAACCCAAATCTCGAAATAGAGATACATCAACCTATACAATTTTGCGATATTATGTAGCAAACGCACAAAACTAAGTTTTTAAAAAATAATCACTTTTTGTCCTCGTTCCTGCGGGATTTCATCAACTCAATTTTCGTAACATTTCCTAAGCTTTTCTTTTTCGTAATATGTAACTCATCGCCTTGTTCCAAGCCATAATCATCATATAGTTTTTCAAGGGCTAGAGTGAGGACTGCATCGGTTATATCTGTTTCAGAGAGGAAGAAGCCATCATCGTAGGTGTTGAGGGTTATTTTGGTGGTTTCTTTGTTGTATTCTAAGGTTTGCATATTTGCATATTTCTTATATGTTTGATTTTATTCTATTACAATTTTTACAAAGCATTTGACAATTATCAGAAGTTGTTTTTCCGCCTTTACTCCAAGGTGTTATATGGTCGGCTTCCATTTCATTTATTTCATAGTGGTTTTTTGGTGGAGTACATTTAGGGCATATTCCCTTTTGTCTCTCATAGGCTTCTCGTTTTTGTTTATCGTCAAAAACTCTCAGGCTAAGATGTTTCATATCTCTTGTAAGAATATATTTGTATATCCCTTTTTTACTAGTAACATCTTCATCTTGCATCAAGACACTAATCTCTTCTTCTATTTGTTGAGGGTCTAAATTCTCATCTTTAAATTCATTATATAACAATCCCCAATCTAAACCTTTCATCTCTTTTTTTCTATATACAATAAATGTTGCTTTTATCCAGCTTATGACACTCTGAAAGTAGTTCCATAACTCAATAGCAGTTGGGTTGTTTTGATGGTTATTCATGTATTTTTTAATTTGATTTTTACTAATCCATTTTAAAGCTTTTTCTAAATATTCTTGTCTCTCTGGTTTTGCATTAATATAGTCGTTCCCTATTTGATAAGCAGGACATCCTCTTTTACTAAAATATCTCTTAGCATCTGATAGCCATGTTCCTGTATAAATAGCATTTAATAGCTCTTGTGGAGTTAAAACAAGTCCTGCAATATTAATAGTTTCAAACCAAGATAATTTTTCACTAGGCTTACCATCACAAACATATATCATTAGTTTGTAATCTAATATTTGTTCTTGTTCATCATCCTCTAATGTGTGAAAATATCTATCATTTATAGAGAATTTGCTATCCACATAATCGCAGATACTAATTGTCCTTTGTTGTCCATCTAAAACCTCAAAAGTTCCATCTCCGTTTACAGCCCAATACATCATATTTAATGGAAAGTTTTGCTGAACTGTCTCTATAACTTTATCTCTTTTATCATCACCATATACATACTCTCTTTGATATTTTGGTCTTATATTGAGTTTGCCATCATAGCCTATTACACCATTTTCTACATCATTATTTTTATAGTTTTCAGCTAATTCACGAACTGTTATCTCTCTTGGTTTAATTTCCATCTTGAAGCCTTTTGTTTTTAATTACAATTCTTGCATATTTTTTCTTACCACTTATATACGGATAACCAAAATTAAAATCATCTATTTTTGTGGTTGCCATTTGTCCTACTATTTCAAACTGTTCAGGATTATATTTATCCATAAAAGTAATAGGGACACCCATTAAACCTTTATAATCTTCAGGAATTTCTTTTGTTTTATCTATATTTATTGCGTCAAGATTATCATATTTTGGATATTCTTCAGGAGTGTATTTTTTATATAGAATTAAATCCTCATGTCTCTCTTTGTAGTCTAAATTTGTAAACCATCTAACACCTTTTACTCTAATATAGTTGTTTCCTTGTTCATCTGTTCTAAACCCAGAAGCATTTAAAGGATAATCAGGCGAAACTCTAAATTCTCTATCCCCACTATGTATGCTGTGTCCCAACCATAATTGATTGTTTTTTATTAATTTAAAAACTTCTTTGTAAGATAAAGAATTAACATTTCCAATAATTACAAATTGTTTATCATGTTCTTCAAGTTGTGCTATATACTCACGAAACAAAGAAAAAGGTGGATTTGTCGCTATAATGTCTGCCTTTTTTAATATTTCAACACATTCATCACTTCTAAAATCACCATCACCCTGAAGCGGGGTTTTAATAGCATCATTCAAATCTATTTTACCATCATTGTTAATATCTTCAACTATTTCTAGCTTATAGGAATTCCCCCCCCATTATAGTGGGTGGTTATGAGTTTTTTTAATCCTAAATGTTTAAAATTCAAGGCAAAATATTTAAAAAAATTACTCTCTTTTGGGTCATCACAATTACAAAAAATAATTTTATTTTTAAAGTGGTCTTTGTAATGTCCTAACTCTTTTTCAATATCTGTAAGTTGTGTATAGAATTCGTCTTTTTTATTTTTTTTTGCTTCCTGAAGTCTCTCCTTCATCATCTTATAACTCCCCCAATCTTATAACATTAACATCAAGTGCCTTCATACACTTCATAAAAAACACAGCAGAAAAGCCACCACGGCTCATCTTGTTATTAAACGCTTTCTCTGTAAGTTCTTCACCATACTCTTTAAGCAGTTCAACTAAATCATTGACCTTTAAGCCCTTACGCTTTAGCTCCGACTTGATGATATTTTTAGGCAAATCTTCTATTTCTTCCATGATATTCCTTTGTGTTGAGAGTATTTTAACATAAATTATTTACAGTACCCAAGATATGTCATTAAAAATGATAAATATATCTAAAATAGTTATAAATATCTTTACTTTTATCATCAAAAACGATATAATATACTATATAAACAAAAAGGACACATCATGGCACAACATTTCCTCTTATCCGCAAAAGCAAGAACCTTATCCATCGTTAAAATAGCCATGATGCCTGATGAAGAGGTACATAATATCTTTAAACAAATAAGATGGTCTGCCAATGACGGAGAGCCTATCTGTCCGCATTGTGGTACAACGTCTAAGCCATACAATATAGCCACGAGGAACCAATACAGATGTAAAGAGTGTTTCCATACCTTTAGCGTGACAAGCGGTACGCTATTTGCTTCTCATAAACTCCCATTAAAAACGTATTTACTAGCTATTGCAATATTCACAAACTCTGTTAAATCTCTAAGTGCTTTGCAACTATCAAGAGAATTAGATATTCAATATAAAACTGCATGGGTACTATCACACAAGATAAGAGAGTCATTGTTAGATGATGCACACCATGATGATATAAACCACGATATGCTTACAGGTGTATGTGAAATTGATGGTGTCTATGTAGGTGGTAAAACGAGACAAATCAATACCATAGCTGATAGAGTAGATAGACGCAAGATAAACCACCCTAACAAAAGAGTTGTAATTTCTTTGAGACAAAGAGCCGATAATAGCGATGAAGTAGTAGGAGCTATAAAGACTAAAACTTTTGTACTCAAATCCGAAAACACCTTTGACATCAATCGTATCGTAAATAGCTATGTGACGAAAGGTTCAGAGATACACGCAGATGAAGCCAATGCTTATGACGACTTACACGCACTTTATGACATGAAAAGAGTCAATCATCAAATAGAGTACCGTGGTAAGAACGGAGAGAACAACAACCAAAGTGAAAGCTACAATGCAAGATTTAGACGTATGCAATATGGGCAATGTCATAGACTCTCTCCTTTGTATCTTTCAAACTATGCCAATGAAATTGCCTATCGTGAGGACACAAGAAGAAAAAGCAACGGTGCTATCGCAAATGATATTTTAACACGTTGCCTTAGCCGTGGTGTTTCCAATGAATTTAGTGGTTATTGGCAAGGTAATAAGAGAGTTTCTGAAAGATTAGGGGCATAAATAGGTCTAGGAGCTTAGGACTTTATCTGCCACAGAATAGATAAGCCATTTTTGCCGATACGTTCTATCAGTCCACTTGTCTCACATCTCGTAAGTGATGCCAATACCACTTTAGAGAAGCGTTCCAAGTTAAAATCCTCTTCACTGTCAATACCTTTTTCAAAAGCTATCTTCTTGCTTATATTTGTGGTGTTCATAGGCTCTGTAGCCGTTCTAAGTACATCTAAAATCATAGTCTTAGCTTCTCCTGTCTTAAAATAACGCACACTACTCACTCTTTTAGCCCTAATCGTTCTTAAATCGTAGTTCTCATCAAAAATATGTATGGTGTGGTCTATGGATTGTAAGTTTAGTTTGGATTTTTTAAGTAGTTTCTCGTAATGTTTTATCTCACCTAAAACCTCACCTCTTTTCTTTGTAAGTGCCGATATAACGTGTGTTTCTGCCATGTTTTCCCTTTCATTATTTATGGGAAAATTTTAGCAGATTTTGGAGTGAAAGTCTTGTGCGTTTGCTACATAATATCGTAAATATTATTATTACGCTTTCACAAATTGTGGGAGGTATATTGTCAGGTTCTCTTGCACTCTTGAGTGATGCTATGCATAACTTTAGTGATGTATTGGCACTCTTTATCGCCTATTTTGCAAACCGTTTGGCTGCACGTCCAAACAATGCAACAAAAACATTTGGCTATAAACGTGCTGAGATTTTAGCAGCACTTTTTAATGCTTCTGTACTTATAGGGATTGCGATTTTTCTTATTATTGAAGCGTTCCATAAATTTTACCATCCTGAAGCTATTAATTCAATATGGGTTATTGGACTGGGTACACTAAGTAGTCAACCCTGAAAAACCCATTTTCAAAATAGTCCAATAATTCTATATTCTCAATTCTACCACAACCTATAAATCATCAGATAAAGATCAGCGTATTTAGTGCGTTTTTCTTGTCTAATGCGTGCAAGTAAAGAGACAATACCATATAATTTAACCATAAAAATAAATACCAAGAAATTATTCATCCACTTCTTGAGATTAAAGGCAGATGCAGCCATTAGAAGGTTTATCTCATCTCCTACAAATCCTTTCAGATAGTTCCTTTGCATCCTGTGGTCTGATTTAACATGACCAATGATAGGTTCAATGGCAGCTCGTCTTCTAAATTTCTTTCGTTTTTGTTCTTTTTGGTATTTGGTATCTCGTTTCTTTG
>JALUXQ010000244.1 GCA_027013265.1 Campylobacteraceae bacterium
AAAGAGCATTGACAACTTTGATAGAAGAGAAAATCATAACACTTGACGAGAGTGGAATTTGTCTAAAACAGTAGCTATAGTTGGAGCGGGAGCCTCTGGATTGGTTGCAGCAATAGTTGCGGCAAAAAGAGGGGCTAGAGTCAAAGTATATGAAAAAAACAGTAAAATCGGCAAAAAGATACTAGCTACTGGAAATGGCAGATGCAATGTCACAAACCAGACAATCAAGACTTCAAACTATCACGGCTCAAATCCAAAATTTGTAAATATCGCCATCTACAGATTTAATACTCAGGTTTGCAAAAATTTTTTTAGTGAAATAGGAATTGAGCTAGTAGAGGGACAAGAGGGAAGACTCTATCCAAAAAGCCTGCACTCTTCAAGTGTCGTTAATCTTTTAACTTATGAGTGTGAGATGTTAGGAGTTGAGTTTTTTTTAGATACTAAAGTTGAAGCCATAGAGGCTGATATCAGAGGATTTGCACTACATGTGGGAGACGGCAAACTATTTTCCTCTTCTGTATTGATAGCAACAGGTGGGCTTGCTATGCCAACACTTGGTGCAAGTGCAAGTGGATATGAGTTTGCCAAAAGCTTTGGACATACGGTTGTGTCAACATTTGCTTCACTAGTTCAGCTAGAGTGCAATGAAAATCTAAAAGAGATAAGTGGTGTAAAAATCCAAGGAAATATAGAGGTCTTAAGTGATAAAAGAGCCGTCGCATCTACACAAGGGGATATACTTTTTACAAACTATGGACTCTCTGGTTCAGCGATTTTAGATGTGAGCAGAGCCGTCGGCAAGATTTTGCAAAACGCAGATGAAGTGGATATAAATATAGATTTATTTAGTGAGTACTCCAAAGAACAGCTCAAAACTATACTTTCAAAAAGAGCAAAAAATTCAAACTCAAAATCCCTCTCTTTGTGGCTTGATGGCTTTATAAATCCAAAATTAGCAAAGTTTTTGGCAAAAAAGACAGATATAAAAAATGCCGATGATTTAAATACAAAAGAGATAGTTCGTTTAGTCTATATGCTGAAAAATTTCAAGCTAAAAGCTGTCGGTACAAGAGGATTCAAGAGTGCAGAAGTGACAGCTGGCGGAGTAAATACAGATGAGGTAAATCCAAAAACCTTTGAATCCAAATTGCAAAGTGGATTATACTTTAGTGGAGAAGTGCTCGATATTGATGCAGATTGCGGAGGCTACAACCTACACTGGGCATGGGCAAGCGGATATAGTGTGGGAATTTCCATATAATTGTTCGTATATTTTTATACTGTTTTTTATTTAGTTCTGTTATAATGCCAGAACTTTAGCATTCAGGGCGTAGTTTGAGAATTTTTATTTTATTATTTTTATTATTTATGACTGTTTTTGCAAACGAAAAGATATCATTGCAACTTCAGTGGTTTGACCAGTTTCAATTTGCTGGATACTATATAGCAAAAGAGAAGGGATACTATACAGATGTTGGTCTTGATGTAGATATTAAAAGATATAAATTAGGACTTGATGTTGCCAAAGAGGTGACAAGTGGTAGAGCAACTTTTGGTACAGGTAGAACATCTTTGCTTATTGATGAGAGTAAAGATAACAATATTATCTTGATGTCTGCTATATTTCAATCTTCACCTCTAGTTTTAGTTACTAAGAAATCATCAGGTCTAAATACCATAGAAAGCTTTAGACACAAAAAAGCCGTAGTGACAGGCACAGAATACTCAGCTGGTACTTTTGCAATGCTCTCTTCTCATGGTATCTCAAAGAAAGACTTACATATACTTAAAAGTAAAAATAAAATGCAAGATTTTATAGATGGAAAGGTGGATATTATATCTGCATATACATCAAACCAAGTCTATGTTTTGAGGCAAAAAGGTATAGATATAAATATTTTCAACCCAAAAGATTATGGGTTTGATTTTTATAGCGATTTGCTTTTTACAAGTAAAAAAGAGTATGTTCTAGAACCACAGGTGGTTATTAACTTTAAACAGGCATCTCTTAAGGGCTGGGAGTATGCTTTTTCTCATATAGGTGAAGTTGTAAAACTAATAGAAAAAAAATATAACTCGCAACACAAAACAGAAGAGCAACTCCTTTTTGAGGCGTTAAATCTAAAAGAGTTAGCTTATAAGGGCATAGATAAACTAGGAGCCATAAATAAAAATAAATTAAAACAGATATATGATATATATAGGATTATGGGGTTTATAAAAAGAGATATAGACTTTAATGATATGATGCTAAAAGAGGATAAATCAAAAATATACCTAAATAAACAAGAAAAATTATGGATAAAAAAGCATTCCGTAGTCTCTTATAGCGAAGTAAACTGGAAGCCATTATCTATCATAAAAGATGGAAAAATGGGTGGGATATTTGGAGATTTTTTAGATTTAGTTGCAAAAAAGAGTGGTTTAAAATTTAGATACATACACTCCGATACTTGGAATGGTGTTATAGAAAAATTTAAAAAACAGAAAATAGATATGATTCCCTCTAATCCACAAAATTTGGATTTGGGTCTAGTCAGTAAAGTTTACAAGATATACCCAATGGTTATAGTGACTGGTGATAAGTATAAATATGTATCAAATTTGAAAGATTTAACCAAGAAGACTATCTCTGTACCAAAATATTATACAAGTTATCTCTATCTAAAGAAAAATTATCCAAATATAAAGTTAAAATTAACAAAAGATATACCAGAGGCACTAACTTTAGTGGAAGATGGCAAGGCTGATGCGTTTATTGGACACATTGCGACAGCTATATACTATGTATCGGCTCTGCATTTTTCAAATTTAAAAATAGCAGGTACTACAAACTTCAAATTCAAACATAGTTACCTCGTACAGAAAAAATACCCAGAACTACTATCAATCATAAACAAAGCATTTATGAGCATGACTTCACAAGAGAGAGCTAAGATATACTCTAAGTGGTCAAGTATGGCTATAAAAGAGACAGATTATACGATAATTTTTAAAATTTTAATTATCGGTTTTATACTATTTTTGTTTCTTTTGTATAGAAATAAAAGATTAAAACAACATAATGAAGAGACAAAAAAATTAAAAGAGCGTTTGGAATTAGCTCTTATAGGCAACAAAGAGGGAGTATGGGATAGAGATTTGCAAAACGATGTTTTATATCTGTCTTCAAGATGGAAAGCTATACTAGGCTATAAAGATAGTGATGTGATGTATGGAGAAGATGCATGGAGAGATAGAGTCCACCCTGATGATTTGCCAAGAGCACTAAAAGATATAAAAGATCATTTGGAGGGAAAAACTGAATTTTATGAAAATGAGCATAGGATAAAACATAAAGACGGACACTGGATATGGGTGCTAGATAGAGGAAAAAAGATATTAGATGAGAACGGCAAAGTAGTCAGGATGATAGGAACGCATTCTGACATAACAGTAAAAAAAGAGATGTGGTTGAGATTAGAGCGTCAAAAGCAGATTATAGAGCAGATTCACGATTGTGTTATTTTGACAGATTTAAAAGGCTCTATAGTGAGTTGGAACAGAGGAGCAGAAAACTTGCTCGGCTATACAAAAGATGAAGCCATAGGTTGCAATATAGATATATTTTATAAGGGTAGATACAGCAGGGCAGAGAATAAAGTTGTAAAAATTTTAAGGAAAAAAGAAAAACTAGATATAGAGTTAGAACTAGTTGCAAAATCTAAAAAGAAGATATGTGCAGAGTGTACCATTTCTGTTTTTAGAGATGAGAGCGGGTGTGTTAGTGGTATCGTAGGCTATGTTAGAGATATAACTAAAAGAAAAGAGGCAGAAAGGGAACTAAAAAAACAAGAAGATATTCTTTGGCATCAAGCAAATTATGATCTATTGACTGGACTGCCAAACAGATCTTTATTTAAAGATAGATTAAAACATAGCATAGAAAATGCAAAGAGACACGATGCTAAATTTGCACTATTGTTTCTTGATTTGGATCGGTTTAAACAGATAAACGACTCTTTAGGACATGAAGTAGGTGATATAGTTTTAAATAAAGTTGGAAGTGTTGTAAAATCTATATTGCGCAAAGAGGATACTTTGGCAAGATTGGGTGGTGATGAATTCGTGATTGTTACAGGCAGTTTATCTAAAATTTCAGATGCAGGGTATTTAGCAGATAAAATTATAAATGCATTAAAAGAGCCAATTAATGCAGATGGGCACAATTTATACCTATCTGTCAGTATTGGAATTAGTCTGTTTCCAGATGATAGCGATGAGATGCGTAATCTTCTTAAGTTCGCAGATTCTGCCATGTATAAAGCAAAGGACGAGGGTAGAGACAATTATCAATTTTATTCACCAGATATGACCAAGTTGGCTTTTGAAAGAGTTAACATGGAATCAAATCTCCGTTTAGCTATAAAAAATCAAGAGTTTATAGTCTATTATCAACCTCAGTTTGATGCGTTAAATGAAGAGATAGTTGGCATGGAAGCACTTGTTAGATGGTTATCCCCTACTATGGGCTTGATTGCACCATCACAATTTATTCCTTTGGCGGAAGATACAGGAATGATAGTTGATATAGATAAGCTTGTGATGAAGCAGGCTATGAAACAAATGAGTATATGGCAAAAGAAGGGGTTGAATCCTGGGACACTTTCTATGAATTTGTCTATTGGTCACCTAAATGACATCAGTTTAATAAATTTTATGCAGAAAAATATTTCCCTATATCACATAGACGCTGAAAATTTAGGGCTTGAGGTGACAGAAAGTAAAGTTATGAAAAAACCAGAAGATATGATTGAAAAATTAAAAATATTGAGTAATATGGGTATTAAGATTTCGATAGATGACTTTGGGACAGGATATTCATCTCTGTCTTATTTGAGTAGATTGCCTATTGATGTACTTAAAATTGATCAATCTTTTGTTAGACAATCTTCGGATAGTGATAACGATAATTCTATCATTAAGTCAATTATTGCACTTGGTGAAAGTTTGGATTTAATGCTCCTTGCAGAAGGAGTTGAAACGCTAGAGCAGAAAAATTTTATAGTTGAAAATGGTTGCAGGATTATCCAAGGATACTACTTTAGTAGGCCATTAAATGACAAAGATATGGAAAAATTACTTTTGGGCAAAAGATGAAATTGTAATTTTTTCGTTAAGAATTTATATATCTAATACTCTTTTTAAGTGGAATTTTTGTAAAATAAAAACAAAAAGATAACCCATGGAATTCACTCATTTAC
>JALUXQ010000245.1 GCA_027013265.1 Campylobacteraceae bacterium
CTATGTACAAAGCATATGAAAAAGTCTTATTGGTTAATGATGTGGGTACTCCTATTTTAGCAAGTTCCCTAAAAAAAGATACTAATTATATATTTAAGTATCCATATAAAGGAACTCCTGTTTTACTCGTAGATTTAGGTATGCCTACAAATAGAAATGTAAAGCTCAAAGCATCTGATGGGAGTGAATACATATATAAAGGTGGGGCGGGCAAAAATGGCTCTATAGTTGCAGTATCTGCAATTTGTCAGCATCAATTAACTCATCCAAGAAAAGATTCAAGTTTTTTTAATTATGTACCAAGAAACAAAAGAACTTCAGCATATAAGCATAGCGGAGTATTTGTATGTTCATCACATTTTAGCGTTTACGATCCGATACTTGGCTCGAAGAATGTTGCTGGACCAGCTGAACAAGGACTTGCAAATATTATATTAGATATTGATGAAAAAGACCAAATATGGGCAGTAGGAGTTCTTGGGGAAAGCAAATTTCATGACTTTTTTAAAGATTTTAAACCAGAATTTAAAGATTTATATGGAAATTGGAGAAAAGCAAAAAAGATTGTAAAAATCAATACCCCAACAGAATTATTAGCGGAGTACACAGAAGAGATGGTCATATATTGATTACATAGTAAGCTAGCAAAAGTTCAAGAATCTAGATATTTTTAATATTTACTTGAACTTTGCTACTCTAACAACAAACACTCTCTTTCCATATATCCTAAAAAGTTATGTTATATAATTACTATGGGAATTACCGTAAAATTATACCATCTTTATAATCATCTTTATTGTAATCAAATACAAAACTATACCTATGAGTTTTTTTACCTGTGATTGTGATAGTTTAAAGTGCATAATCTTTCCACCTAAGTATCCACCAATCAATGCTGCTACTGTCACATCTACTAGTAGAAACCAGTCCATTTTTACAAATTGCAAGTAAGCAACAAATGCTCCAAAAGATGAAAAAGGTATGACAAAACTAACCCCATAGGCTGCTTTTTTAACATCAAAACCAAGAAGAATCAAAAGCGGCATGATCAAAGCTCCACCACCAACTCCTAGCATCCCAGATATGAGACCAACACTTAATCCTATAACATATAAAACCCAAGTTTTTGTGTAGCTTGTCTTTGCTTCTCTTTTGTAAAACAGCATCAAAGTTGCACTTATAAGCAAAAAAGCTGCCAACATCCACATCAAGATTTTATGATCAACAAACTGTGAAAGATAAGCTCCGATCGGAGTCGAAACTAAAACAGAGATTACTAAAGGCATGACAAATTTAAAATCAAGCACGCCTCTGTAGAAATTCATAACACTTGCGCTAAATGTTGAAGATGTATTGACAAAAAGAGCCAATGCTCGGGAGAGGTTAAAACTCTGCCCAAGCATAGGAAATATGGAGACTAGTGCTATCGCACTCCCAACTCCGCCCATCGCAAAAAAGGTCGAGAAAAAAAGTGTAATAGCAAAGTATAGTATATAGTCATACATCATCTAGCCTAGATTTATATCTTTAGCCTTGCCGCCTTTTAATCTTTCCATTAAAGCTAGTAACCCACCATTTAGTGTCTTGGCATCAAATCCTTTATATCTAAGATACTCCTTTGCCATGCTTGCTCTGTATTCCATGGGACATGCACATACTATAGCTTTATCTTTTGGGAGTTCATCTAGCCTATCAGGGAGTTCATTATATGGAATTTTTGTAGCAAAATTCAATCCCCATACTTTTGTTTCAAAAGGGTATCTGATATCCAATAAAATTGCTTTATCATCATTAAACATTTCTATCATCTTTTCAACATCCACTTTCATAGGTGGAACATCTTTCATTTTTGTATTTCTTACCATTTCATCCATTTTAATTCTCCTCATTTTCTTTTTTTAATTCATCTAATGCCTCTTGCATCACCTCAAGTATTTTACTCGTCGCTTCTTCATCGTCCATCTCAGGAACACTCCAACCCTCAAAGGTCATATTCATTTTAAATATAGCTCTTATCTCCTCTCTTATCTCCTTTTTAAGTGCCTCTACACCTTTTGCTGTTTCGTCCATGATTACTCCTTATTTATATTTTGCACCACTCTTTTGATGCCTAGCTCTATGTGTTACTTCCAAAAACCTGCTTTCTCTTATCTACTAATTTTTTCTTTAATTCATCATAGGTGTTGTTTTTAACTATATTATATAAATTATCTGCTATAACTAAAAACTCTTCTATCAAATCTGGATCAAAAGATGAATTAGCTTGCTCTTTTAATATATTTTTTGTTCTTTCCAAACATAGAGCTTTTTTATAAGGGCGCTCATTTATAAGAGCATCAAAAACATCTATAATACTAAACATCCTTACATGCAAAGGTATCTTATCTCCCTTAAGTCCATCTGGATAACCACTGCCATCAAATTTTTCATGGTGATGCAACACAGTATCTTTTGCATCGTTAAACCACTCAATATCTTGTATCAGTTCGAAGCCTAAAGTTGTATGAGTTTTCATAATTTCCCATTCATCACTATTTAGTTTTCCATTTTTCAACAGTATTGCATCAGGGATTCCAACTTTGCCTACATCATGCAAAAAAGCACCTTTCATCAAAGCTTGCAAAGTGCTTTTGTCTAGGTTTAACCTTTCGCCAAACAAACAAGACATGTAAGCAACTCTGACATTGTGTTCACTTGTCGTATGATCTCTTAGAGCTGAAATATGACCCAATAGAAGAGCCACTTTTATATTGTCTTGCTTTGTCATTTTAACTCTTAACTCTTTTTTTATCAAAGATATATGCATACATCGGCACATAAATCAGCGTTAAAAGAGTACCTATTAAAAGACCACCAATTGCAACATCTGCTAGAGGGCTTAGTCTTTCAAGTCCCACAGCTTGCTCAAGTGCGATAGGAATCATACCTGCAATCGTACCAAATGCAGTCATCATAACAGGGCGAAATCTAACTGTTACACTATCTAGTGCACTTTGGAATGGGCTTTTACCCGCTTGTTCATTTGCTTGATAAAAATCAATCAAAAGTACAGCATTTTTTATGATAATTCCAAAAAGCAGCAAAATTCCCAAAAGACTCGGCATACAACTAGGTTTGTTGAACAGTAACATTCCCCATGAAGCTCCTATCAAAGATAGAGGCAAAACTAGTATCATGATAAATGCCATCCTAACTGAGCGATAAATCGCTATTAAAGACATAATCAATATAACGACTCCTAGTCCTATAGCCTTCAACATTCGTCCAAAACTATCCACTATAGTTGCACTGTCTCCTGTTTGAGTTATGATAAAATCATCAGATTTTACATTTTTTAGTGCCGCTATTGTATCATCGGTCAAGTGAGTTACTGGTCTCTTTGCTCGATATCCGTTTACATCTAAAGAGTAGAGCATATTGTCTCTCTCTACCTTTGCATAAGTCAAACTTTTTTTGATATTTGCTATTTGGGAAAGTGGAATCTCTCCAAATTTTGTCGTGATAGGTAAAAGTTTCAGAGTTTCAAGATTTTTTGTAAATTTATCTTTTAGATAAATTCTCACAAATTGTGTATTCATGGACTCCAAATTTGCATTTAGCGAAGCAACTTCACCTTTTATCGGTATTTGCATAGCAACATTAAGTGGAGTGATACCATATCTTAGAGCTTTATTTCTGTCTATATTTATGATGTATTCGCTAAAGTCTTTGCCCCAACTAGTGGAAACCGAGGTCAATCCCCTTACTGTCTTTAAAGCACCTGCTACTTTTTTGGAATACTCGCTCATTCCCTCAAAAGTCGGAGCACTTATCCTAGCATCTACTGTTGCTTTTACACTTGAGAGTGCAGTTGCACCAAAGTCAAAGACATCATCTCTTTTAATACCTTGTATGATAGAGAGTTTTTTTCGTATAATATTTTCGAGGTCCCATAGTGTCTGTTTTCTTTTAAATCTATTGACAGCATTTATGGTTATAGTGGCTTCTGTTGGAAGATTTCCACTACCAAGGCTTAGAACTCCTGGTTCACTTCCAAAAGCGATAGAGCTTCTTATGTTCCATGGTTGATTGTTTAGCCATTTTAAGAATGGTTTTAGTCTTTTTTCTGCCTCATCCACTGTTCCGTTTGCACTAAATGCGATTTGAGCTTTTAATATACCTGTATCCATAGGAGGCATCGCATCTTTTCCGATTGTTGGCATCACATTTTTAAGACTAAAGGCCAAAAATGCAATCACACCGACTGTCAAAACTATCCTTCTTGCTATCTTCCAGCCTCCATTTGAGAATTTTAAAATTCCCTCATATGGAGTAACAAGCCTGCCAACTGTATTTTGATAAAACCACTCAAAAGCATTTTCTACTTTAGTTTTTTTAGTTCCATTTTTATATAACCAAGCAGATAAAAGAGGTATAAAAGTGATAGATAAAAAATAACTAACTAAAAGCGCTATTGTTAGTGTTTCTATCAAAGGCTTAAATATCTTTTGAGGAAAACCACCAACAAACATCAGTGGAAACATGATGGCTATAGTTGCCACAGTCCCTGCAAATATAGGACTTAGAACTTCTTTTGTTCCATTTTTTATGGCTAATTGTAAATCTTCTTTACTCTCAACCAAGTGTCTTTCTATATTTTCAAGAACAACAACCGCATCATCTGTCAGCATTCCAAGGGCGAGTATGATAGCCGTATATATAACTATATTTAACTCTCCGCCACTTATCCAAATGATTCCGATAGTAGCAAAAAACACCATAGGAATCGAAAGACCTGCTGCGATTATAGCTCTAAAGTTACCCAAGAAAAGCATGATAACAAGTAGGGTATATATCACCGCATCTCTTAGAGCATCTAGCATATTGCTATTTGCTTGTTCTATCAAATCTCTTTGAGTATCACTTATCTCAAAGTTTATATTTGGGTATTTTACCTCTAATTTTGCCATCTCAGCTCGTGCCGCTTTACTTACGCTAAGCACACTTCCTCCTGGAGCTCGCTGAATTGACAGGGCGATAGAGTCTTTTCCATTTCCTATATATCCACTTGTTCTTTTTTGGTGTCCCCACTTCACATCTGCTACATCTTTTAATCTTACATTTGGTTTTATGATTAAATT
>JALUXQ010000246.1 GCA_027013265.1 Campylobacteraceae bacterium
ATATATGGCATAGATGCTGCACTTGGAGTTATACAATATACACACATTGCTGGTATAATTATGCTTGTGTTTGTTATGTTTCTACACAAAAAAGGATATAGAAAATTTTCTTTACAAAAGGTTTAGTAGATGATATATGACTATCTTATAATCGGCGGGGGAATTATAGGTTTAAATATAGCAAGAGCTTTGAAGTTGCAATGCGTTGATGCTAGAGTTAAAGTGATAGAAAAAGAGCCCGAGGTAGGTATGCACAGCAGTGGACGAAATAGCGGTGTGCTTCATGCTGGATTTTATTATAGTGCTGATTCTCTAAAGGCAAAGTTTACCCGTGATGGCAATGCAAGTATGCATAAATTTTGCAAAGAGAGAAATCTTCGTATAAATGAGTGTGCCAAAGTTGTTGTAGCACAAAATGACAAAGAGGTAGAGGGATTAGAGGAGTTAAAAAGAAGAGGAGAGACAAACGGGGTTGAGCTTACTTGGATAAGCCAAGAGGAGCTCAATAAAAAATTTCCTCTCATAAAGACGCACCAAAAAGCCATTTTTTCTCCAACAACTGCCACTATTGATCCCAAAGAGGTGACTATGGAGTTCAAAAAATATGTGCAGGAGTTAGGAGTTGAAATATCGACCAATACCTCTTATGAAAAAAGAACATATGAGCATGAAATCCAAACAAACCAAGGAGTCATGAGGTTTAAAAAGCTGATAAATTGTGCAGGCTTATATGCTGATAAGATAGCAAAAGATTTTGGTTTTGGGCATAGATATACGATAATTCCATTTAAAGGAATCTATCTTAAAGATAAGCACAACCTCTGTGGACTCACAACAAATGTCTATCCCGTTCCAAATCTGGCAAATCCTTTTTTAGGAGTGCACTACACCTATGCCGTCGAAGATGACAGCAAGATAGGGCCAACTGCCATACCAGCTTTTTGGAGAGAAAATTATAGAGGATTTGATAATTTTAGCTTAAGTGAAATGACAGAGATTTTATACTACGAGGCTAAACTTTTTCTTACCAATGCTTTTGGTTTTAGAAATCTAGCCATAAGTGAAGTGAAAAAGTACTCGAAATCATATATCTTAAACTTAGCAAAAGGGTTAACAAAACCACTGAACATGAGTGGATTTGACTCATGGAGCACCCCAGGAATTAGAGCACAACTGTTAGACACCAAAACACTAGAACTCGTGCAGGATTTTGTGGTAGAAGGAGATGAGGTGAGCGTACATGTGTTAAATGCAGTGAGCCCAGCCTTCACCTCCTCTATCCCATTTTCACAATGGGTAGTGGATAAATATCTTTAAATATTTTCTCTTACTATCTTTACGGCTTTGACCATATTTTTAAGACTTGGTTTCACCTCTTCCCATTTTCTCGTCTTTAGTCCACAATCTGGATTTATCCAAAGCTGTTCTTTTGGTAAAACTTCGAGCAAAAGCTCTATCTGTTTTACCATCTCTTCCACACTCGGAACTCTAGGAGAGTGGATGTCGTAAACTCCTGGACCCACCTCTTGCTTATAGCCTACTTTTTTGAAGATTTTTAAAAGCTCATTTCCACTTCTTGCAGTCTCTATCGTGATGACATCTGCATCCATCGCCTCTATGGTTTTTATGATGTCATTAAATTCACTATAGCACATGTGAGTGTGAATCTGTGTCTCAAGTCTAGCTGTACTGACGCATATTTTGAAGTTTTCAACTGCCCATTTTTCATAAGTTGGAATCTTGCTTTCTCTTAGCGGATACCCCTCTTTAAATGCAGCTTCATCGACCTGTATGATTTTTATACCTGCATTTTGCAAATCATTTACTTCATCGCTTAAGGCAACTGCTATCTCTTTTGCCACTTCATCTCTTGGTTTGTCATCTCTTACGAAAGACCAGTTTAGTATAGTCACAGGACCTGTTAACATACCCTTCATGATTTTGTCTGTTTTGCTTTGTGCGTATGTTATCCATTCAGTTGTCATAGGCTTTGGACGACTTATATCTCCATATATAAACGGAGGTTTTACACATCTGCTTCCATAACTCTGCACCCATCCGTTTTGACTAAAGCCGTAGCCACTTAGTTGCTCGCCAAAGTACTCAACCATATCATTTCTCTCAGGTTCACCATGCACTAAAACTTCTAGTCCAATCTCATCTTGAAATGTCACGCATTCATCTATGTAGTTTTTCATGGCATTTACATAAGCATCTTTGGAGATTAGGTTATTTTTATATTCCCTTCTTGCTACTCTTATCTCTGAAGTTTGAGGAAATGAGCCGATAGTAGTGGTTGCTAAATCTTTATATCCTAAAAGTTCTCTTTGTATCTTTATCCTCTCTTTAAACTCTCCGTCTCTTTTGAATTTTGCTAGATTTTTGACTCTGTTTTGAGTTGTCTTATCATGTATCCTAGAGGATTTTTTTCTACTCTCATTTGCCTCTTTATTTTTTTTCACATATTCTCTCATTTTTTCATCTAGCGAATTGTGACCATAGAAAAATAGTTTTGATATGAGTGAAATTTCATCTAATTTCTCAGCTGCATAGCTAAGCCAGTTTTTTATCTCGCCGTCCATTTTTTCTTCGTATTTTAGGGTAAAAGGAGTGTGTAGTAGTGAACAAGATGAACTTACCAAGATATTTTGTGTGTCAACTGTAGAATTTATCTCATTTAGCAAGTTTAGTGTCTTTTCAAAGTCGTTTTTCCAGATATTTCTGCCATCAACTACGCCAGCTATGAGTTTTTTCCCACTTTTTCTTATATATGGCAAGCTTTGAAGATTTTCCTTACCATGCACAAAGTCAAGCCCTAATCCCCAGATTGGAGTGTTGGTTAAGATTTTTGTAGCTTCATTTGAGTGTTCAAAATATGTGCTTACCACTATCTTTACATGTGGAGATGCATTTGAGAGTCTATCATAAGTTGTCTTTATGAGGCTTAGTACTTTTGTATCTAAATCTTTGACAAATATAGGCTCGTCTATCTGAAGAGTGATATCGTTATCTAGCTTACCTATCTCTTTTATAACCTCTTCATAAGCTGGCAAAATTTTTCCAAAAAGCTCATAAGCATCACCTCCATCATCTCTCTTGGAGAGTCCCAAAAATGTCAAAGGTCCTATAAGATTAATCTTGGTTTTTATACCTAGCTCTTTTGCTTCGAGGTACTCATCTGTGATTTTTTTAGCATTTGCTTTGAAGCTATCATCAAGTGAGAGTTCAGGCACTATATAGTGATAGTTTGTGTTGAACCACTTTGTCATCTCCATAGCAGTGTGAGTTTTATCACCTCTAGCCATAGCAAAGTACAACTCTTCATCTCTTAAATCTTCAAATCTTTTTGGTATCGCACCAAGAAGTATAGCGGTGTCAAGCATATTGTCGTACAGTGAAAAGTCGTTTGAACTGATATAGTCTATACCCGCATTTTTTTGGTACATCCAATGTCTTTTTTTAAGCTCACTTGCAACTTTTTGCACCTCTTTAAATGGGACTTTTTTAGCCCAAAAACTCTCTAAAACTTTTTTAAGTTCTCTCTGCTCTCCGATTCTTGGAAAGCCTACTATATAATTTTTTGACATAGTTATTCCTATTAATTTAATTTTTTGTATATTTTGTGAAATTATGAAAAATTAATAGAAAAGTGGAGGGTGGACGCCAGTTCTTCTAAAGGCAAAATATGTGCAATAGTACGGACATCTAGGGATAAAAGTATTTAGAAGCAAAATCAATCTAGTCTTTAGCCTAAAGATACAGTTACAGTGACAAGGTTTCGTATTTTGTAGTAGAATTTTCTCTTTTAGTGATTTGTAAGAGAGTTCTAAAAAAGGGTGCTTTAAGTTGACATTTAGAACAGTTAACACAAAGCACCCCTTTTTTTGCTGGAATTATACCATATTTTTTTATGTGTGGAAAGTCTCTAGTTTTGTATTGAGTTGGTCAGTTAGTGCATTTAGGTGTTCAGCCGCACTTGCTATCTCCTCTACACTTCTTGCATTTGTGCTTGATAGGTCATTTACCTCTATGATTTTACTCACGATTTGCTCTATGTTTGCATTCGTATCTTCAAAATCTTTTACAGTTTTGTCGCTCACTCTTACTGTCCGCTCGCCCATAGTCACTATCGTGTTTATCTTATTTTCAACATTTTGAGCGGTATTTGCCAACTCTTGTATCTCTTTTGAGTTTTCACCCATCTTCATGGATGCATCAGTGATAGCTTGGACTATCACATTTATGGTGGCATTTATCTCTATGAGGGATTTTTGAGTGCGTTCAGCTAATTTTCTTACTTCATCAGCAACTACTGCAAAGCCTCTTCCATGCTCTCCTGCACGAGCTGCCTCTATGGCTGCATTTAGCGCTAAGAGGTTTGTTTGGTCTGCTATGTCGCTTATAACAGTCAGTATGGTTTTTACTTCGGCTGCATCACTTGAGAGTGTCTCCATGTTTTGGGCAAGTTCTATCTCCACCTGAGATGTCTCTTGCACTTTTGATGTAAGAGCGATGACATCATCTTTTGCAGTTTTAAGACTTTGGTTTGCTTTTATGATATCTTTTTTACTCTCTTGCGCACTCTTTACTGCCTCTTTTATCTCCTCTTGGATATCTCTTGCTTTTGAAGTTGTTTGCTTTACGATTTCGACTGAGTTTTCTACATTTTTGCCGACACTAAGAGCCGTAGTCGAAAGCTCTGCAGATATAGAGGATTTTCACTAGAGGTCTCTTTTGTCTCTGATATAAAACTTCTTAGTGTTTTGACAACGCTTGATGTGTTTTGTGAGATTTCTGCTATCTCATTTTTACCCTCTATATATAAATCATGACTAAAATCAAGTTTGCCAAGTTTGCCTAGAAAGTTGTGTATATCTTTGATAGGACTTAGTATCTTGTTTATGATTCCAAAAGATATAAGAGTTAAAAGTATGATTAAGATAGATAATATACTAACTATATCTACGGTGTTCGCTACTTTTTTTATTTATATCTAAAGAGGTAAAGTTTAACTCTGTTTTATGCTCTTTAATCCATATATTTAACTGTTTTGATAGTTTGTCAACATAGGGGATCAAACTGCTCCATAATGACATTTCC
>JALUXQ010000247.1 GCA_027013265.1 Campylobacteraceae bacterium
CAAACTTAAGATTGCAATCATACTTCTTCTCAAAAGCCTTCTTTATAAGCGGAGCTGGCCCCCAAGAAGCAGCAAATGAATCATAAGTGTATATGGTCAAAGTCTCTTTAGCAAAGAGCGAGCCCATAAGCAAACCAAAAGAGAGTAAAATTTTTAACATTTTTTTCCTTTGTATAAAATGGTTGTTATTTTACATAAAAAACTCTTAAGGACAGCTCTAAAGATAGTTGTGATATACTTACATAGCAAAAACTGAGGATGTTGGTATGCAAAAAATAAAAGATAAGATAAAACAGAATAGGGACAATATCATCACGGCTGCTTTTTGGCTTGCTCCTGGCATATATTGGCTGTATGTTGTGATGAGGTACGGCACAGTTTAGTCTATGGAGTAGCAAGATGGAGATAAATGTTATAAACTTAGCGGTGTTGTTGCTATCTGTTTTGGTGATTTTTACACTTGTTTGGTTTGGTTTTGTTATAAAAAGCAGGTCAAAGCTTAAGTGTGAAGAAGAGACAATCAAGCTTGATGGTGAGAAGAGAGCATTGCAGGATATGGTTGAAAATTTAAAAGATATATCTGCTCAAAAAGATGTACAAATTGCTCAAAAACAGAAAGATTTTGAAAATATATCCGCTCAAAAATATGAGATAGACAATAGGTATCTTGAGTCTTTGAAAAAGATAGAAAATATAGAGACTAAAAATAGAAAACTTGAGATATCAAACCACTCTTTAGAGTCTGATTTAAACACTCTTGGAAGTAGCAAAAAAGAGCTCGAAGAGAAACTTCAAAATTCAAATAAAAAGATAGATGAGATGCACGCTCAAATCTATGAATTAAAAGCTGAAAACTCTAAGTTAAGTGCCGAGTTAAAAGCTGGTTTAGAAGGAAATCAAAAGCTCAAAGATGATTTTGAAGAGCAAGGTAAAAAGCTTGAACTTAAGATAAATGAGATTATGCAGCACTTGCTTGATACGAAGCTTAAGAAATTTGATGATAGCTCCATGAAGTCTTTGGAAAATCTTTTGAAGCCATTTAAAGAAAATCTAGACTCTTTTAAGCAAAAAGTAGAGTATTCGCAAGAACATAGCACCAAGAAATTTGCCGAACTCTCTAAAGAGATAGAACAAATCACAAAGATGAGTGTTGATATCGGAAATGAAGCGAGAAATTTAACACAAGCCCTAAAGGGCAAGAAGCAGACACAAGGCAGATGGGGCGAGATGATTTTGGAGAGTGTTCTAGAGTTTTCAGGATTAGTAAAAGGAAAGCATTATGAGACGCAGGAGAGTTATAGAGATGAAAGTGGCAAGATAAAAAGACCAGATGTTATCGTCAAGCTTCCACAGGACAGAAATATAATAATTGATTCTAAAGTTTCTCTGAATGATTATGATAGATATATAAAATCAGACAATGACGAGGAGAGACACATAACAGCAAAAGCGGTGGTAAGTGCTTTTAAAAATCATATAGACACGCTTGATTCAAAAGACTATTCGCAATATAAAAATGGAACACTCCAGTACATATTTATGTTTGTGCCGATAGAGGGGGCATTTGCTCTGGCTTTACAAGAAGATTCAGGTTTGTATGAATATGCACTAAATAAACATATAGCCATAGTAAATCCATCTACTTTGACTGTGTCTTTAAGGACTATATACCTGTATTGGCAGAGTGAGCAGTCAACATCAAATGCTTTAAAGATGTTTGATACGGCTGGAAAATTGTATGACAAGATGATGATTTTTGCAAATAGTTTCAGCAAGTTAGGAAGTCAAATACAAACAGTAAGCAACACTTATGATAGTGCAAAAAATCAATTTGCAACAGGAAGTGGAAACCTTATGAAAAAAGTAGAAGACTTAAAAGTGCTTGGCGCAAAAACTACAAAATCATTGAAAAACAGCAAGATTACATATAGTGATTTTGACGATGAGGAGCTAGAAGTAGAATTTATCGAGGAAAAAGAGTGAATTGTCAGAAAATTTTAGAAGAGATAAAACAGGAGATAAAACCTCTTATGCACAAAGGCAAAGTGGCTGATTATATCCCTGCGTCGTATCGCCTTGATTATGAACAGATGTGTAAAGTTTATGGTGCATCTTTATACTGCAACAAGTCTATTGAATTTTACAAAAGAGACAAGTGATAATTGTGATATCGACTATGATAAAGTTTCAAAAACATCAAAAACAGCCCTCAAACCATCATGGATGTATATTTTAAACAATGCTCTATATCAATGAGTACAAAAGAGTTAAGCAGGGGATTGTTATATCTGGCAAATCACGGGATTGATCCGATTACTAAAAAAGAGTTTTTAGCATCTTCTCAAGCTAAAAGAGTCAACTCTTTGATGCTCACATGTGGACACTATGACGCATCAGGTGATTTTGCCTTTAGAGTTGGACTTCCTGGGAAAAGTGGAGTAGGTGGAGTAATAAATAAAAAAGGAAATTTTCTAGTAGGGACGATGGCACCAGAACTTTTTACTACCGAGACAGGCTTGTCTATATTTTAACAAGTGTTGTTTCGTTTCCTTGATGAGGATTTTGGGGTATCAAAAAAGATAGTGCAAGTGAACATATAGCTATAGTTGTTCCTATGATAAAAACTAATGAGTTTGACCATAGCCATATGATGCCTAGTATTGCAGGTAAAAATACTGCAGCTATATGATTTATGGTAAAACTAACAGCACTTGCACTCGATAAATCTTTTGGATTTGATATTTTTTGGAAGTATGTTTTAAGCGCTATTGCCATAGAAAAAAGCAAATGGTCGCAAATATACAAAAAGTATGCGATATTCACATCATTTACAAAAGCGTAAGATGAAAAAATAACAATAAGACCTATATACTCAACCCTAAGAGCCAATCTTTCACCAAATCTCACTATGTATTTTCCTATTTTTGGTGCTAGATATATATTTAAAATAGAGTTTACAAATAAAAGAATAACCATGTGTTCTACAGATACACCAAATTTTTGCACAAGTAAAAAGCTGGCAAAGACGATAAATATCTGTCGTCTTGCGCCTGCAAAAAAAGTCAGAACATAAAATAACCAATACTCCTTTTTCAGTTTTAGCTTATTTTCTTGTGGCACATCATCTTTAAAGTGTTCAAAAAGAGCCCAAGATAAAATTCCTAAGACAACTGTGACACCACCAAAAATCAAATATACACTTTTGAACTCAATGCTATAAAATTTCATCATGAAAAATATCAGTACAAAAACCAATAGTTTGATAAAAGAGTTAGCCGCCGTAATCTTGCCAAGTGTTACAGGACTTGTTTTTTTGTCTAGCCATTGTAGTGATAAGGACTGATTTATAGTGGCAAGATAGTGAAATCCAAGAGACATGATAAGAGTGGTAACATAGAGTCCTATTGTGCTAGGAAAAAGACCTGTAAGGGCAACTCCAGCCCCTAGCGCAATCATAGATATATATGCCAATCTTTGTTGCGAAACAAAAAACAGAACAAATATCACACCAAAAGATAAAAACCCTGGTATCTCCCTGATACTTTGCAAAAATCCAATCTGGCTTCCATTAAATTTTGCGATTTCTACGACAAAATTGTTCAGAAGAGACATCCAGGCTGAAAAAGAAAATATCATAGAGATGGAGAGTATATACAAAAGGGCAACACGAGATTTGAAAATATTTTTAAACATATGTTTCCTGGTTTTTTGTTTTAGGGATTATACATCAATTAGTTCATTTAGTAAACAACAAAATAAATATGCAAAAATTCCATATGCCAGTTTTATAACCTAATAGGTATATGATAACTGACTATAAATTTTTCATCTTCTTCCAAGAAATGGTTTTTTTCATAGATGGCAAACGATGGGTTTGTAGTGGTTTCATATCCACTGTTTATGAGCCATTCAAAATACACCCAGTTCATAAACTTCAATATATCTCCATATTTTCCGTTAAAGTCAAACCTTGCATACACGCCCTTGGGTATAGTAAACATAGGAAGGTTTGCATCTCTTAGCTTTTCATCTACAATTATGCATGCATTGTATCTACACTCATCTAGCGGTGTAATTGCAGGGTTGTCATGATGGAGTCCGATTTGTTTATAATTTTGAATATCATTGCATAAAAGCCAAGTCTGAAGCTTTTGCCAAGTATCGCAAATGGATTTATCATAGCCTTTATGGCGTATGTAATATGCGATATACGGTGGTATCTTTACAATCTTTGGTCTTAAGTGTGAAAATTTTGCATTAGCCAAAGTTGCGCTTTTTGATTTTGTGATTATATCGGTAGTAAATTTTTTATAACCACCTCTTTTCCACTCTTTGGGGGTCATTGCAAATTTTTGTTTAAATACTCTTGTAAAAGCAGTTTGAGAACCATATCCACACATTTTTGCAATCTCTGTGATAGTTGAGTTTTTATTTGTAAGAAGTAGGCTCGAAGCTTTTTGAAGACGGATAGATTTAATACTCTCATAGATATTTTGCCCAAACTCCTGTTTAAAAACCCTATGCATATGAAATTTGCTAATTTGCAAATCGATACTTAACTCATCTAAATTGATATTAGTATCTATATATCTGTAGATATAGTACATAATATCATTGGCTATTTTTGTATGTTTATCTTTTGTTTGCCTCTTCATAGCAATATTATAGCAGTTTTTGAGCAATAATAGTATGCTTTCTTGACAATTTTTATATAGAATAAAAATTCTAATAATTCTATAATTGACAAAAAACTCAAGGAGATTATTAGATGAAAGAACAAAAACGCTCATTTATCAGAGAGATACTCGAATCAATAGATAAGGATACCATATCATTTGCGGGTGGACTTCCCGATGAAGAGTTGTTTCCCATGAAGGAGTTGCAAAAAGCTGGCAAAAAAATACTAAAAAACAAAAAACACTTACAATATACAGTTAGCAACGGCATAGTACCGCTTAGGCAAAAGATAGTGGACTTTTATAGCGTAGAGGGTTTTGAGACACTGCCTGAAAATATATTGATAACTACAGGAAGTCAGCAGGCGCTTTATGTTATCGCAAAATATTTTGAACGCAAAGATATAATTGTAGAAAAACC
>JALUXQ010000248.1 GCA_027013265.1 Campylobacteraceae bacterium
TGATAATGGGGCTACAAACTCTCGTTTTCCTCCACTGCTTCCGCCTACTGCTCCTGGCATCTGAACTGAATGAGTAGCATCAAAAACCACAGGAGCAAACTCACTCATGATTAGAAAGCTTCGCATGTCAACTACTAAATTACCATATCCAAAGGTGCTACCTCTCTCGGTCAGCCATACTCCATTTTTACGAGCAATATCTTTTCCCTCTTCTTGCACACCTCTTGTTTCAAGCACTTTTTTGACCGAATACCTCATGTCAGTTGGATTTAAAAACTGCCCTTTTTTGATATTTACCACCGCATCTGTTTTTGCACTCTGGACCAACAAATCAGTTTGGCGACATAAAAAAGCTGGTATCTGCAACACATCTGCTACTTCAGCTACTATTTTTGGCTGATAGCTCTCGTGAACATCGGTCAAAATTTTAAACCCAAACTCTTTTTTAACTTCACCGAGCAACTTCAAACCCTCTTCGAGTCCTGGTCCCCTAAAGCTATCTATGCTTGTCCTGTTTGCTTTGTCAAAACTAGACTTAAAGTAAAAATCTATACTCTTATCTTCACTGTATTTTGTCAATTTTTCTGCCACTCTAAAGAGTAAATCTCGGCTCTCTATGGAGCATGGTCCCGCTATTAAAATCACTTTATCCCCTTGAAACTAAAATTCCGCCTAATACTACCAAGATTATACCAAAAGCTCCTATAATATCTGGTAAAGAGTCTCCTAGCATGACTCCTACAAATATGGAAAAGAGTATTACTGCGTAGCTACTCGCTCCTACTATTCCTGCTTTTGTAGCTCCATATGCCTTTGTCATAAATATCTGAGCAAGTGCTGCAAAACCACCTAAGATAACTATACATAACCATAAAATCCCATTTGGTAAAACAAATTTTGCAGTTATAAAATCAAGGTTTGGTATCTGGTAATATTGTGCAATCCACATAAATATAGCAGGAAAAAGTGAGCCCATACCCATAAATGACATGACAATCACTCTGCCATCATAGTATTTTCTCAACTCTCTTACGCTTGTATATGCTAAGGCTGCCAAAACTCCACTAGCTACACCGATGATATCTGTTTTAGAAAAAGTCAAACCATTTGGTTTCATGATTAGCACAACTCCCAAAAATCCTATAAAAACTGCGATCCAACCCTTTTTATTTATCTTTTCATCTAAAAATATATATGCAAATATCGCTGTCCATATAGGTGAAGTTCTTGAAAAAGTCATAGCATCTGCTAGTGATATATGGGCAATATTGTAAAAAAATGCCAGCACTCCCAAAAGCCCCATGACTCCACGAAATATCAACAACCATAGTTTGCCACCACTCTGTTTTATGGGGTATTTGTATATGGTTGCCACTACAAAAATAAAGCTGATAAGGTTTCTAAAAAATACCACCTCAACTGAGGGCATATGGCGAGATAAAATCTTAGCAAAAGCTCCAACTATGGCAAAAAACAGAGATGCTAATAGCATGTACAACACACCTCTGTCGATGCTATTAATAATTTTTTTCAATTAACTCTCCTCTTATATCACCAAACAGTAAAACATCTTTTAGTACAGCTTTTTCACAAAAACCTTTGTCGTTGAGCCCAAGATAAAGTTCACCTTTTTTACTAGCAAATATCTTGTCACTTAGTATCACTTTCATAAATTTAAGACCACTCAAATCTCCGCTTATCAAGCTTGCAAACTCTTTTTTGGCAAGCGGAAAAAGATTTATTTTGCCCGTATCTTTATCTGCTCCGACAGCATAAAGCACATGCTGTTTTTTTATCTGTAGAGTTGGGAAAAGTTTTTTAAAGTTAAAAAATAGACTCAAAAGGTCATTTGGTGCATAAAATTTAAGTTTTTCAATATCTCTGTCTATATGCTGATCTTTCATTTTTATCTTTATAGCAGTTACTGTTTTTGCTTTATGATTAAACTTGTATACAAGTGTATATATTTTGGCAACTGTTCTATCTGTACCGTTAGATACATCGCCAACATTGACACTTCTTTTAACAACTTTTTTATAGATATCTGGCACAAGTTTACCATTAACCATCTTACCATCACTCTCATACCACTCTTCTCTTCCGCCACTTATAAATGATGCAAACCCTGTGGACTTTGCATGTATTACTATCTTGTATGCTCTGTCTTTCACATGTAAAGATGTTGTTGCTATGCCAATTTGCCCAAATATCCCAAAACTAACTCTATATGTAGCACTTATATCTTTCGCCAACAGAGTTGCAACAAAAATAGAAATAAAAAAAATTATACGCATGTTAATTCCTTAAATATGGTGAAAAAATTGATATCAAAGATGTAACTATTAAGAGAAATATGATGATTTTTCTCAGTTTTTCTCTATCTAAAAACTCTCCTGATTTCACACCCCAAAGAGTACCCAATATAACCAAGGGAGCAAATGCAAATCCCATCAAAAAATAACTCAACAACTTATCACCAAAGTTATAATACAAAAGCACTATCTGCAGTGGTGAAGCAAGAAAGAAGAGCGCCGAAAGAAATGCTCTTGTAGTGATAGCACTCCATCTGTTTGCCATCACCCAAAGGACTGCTGGAGGACCGCCCATAGAGACAAGTCCCAATGTAAATCCACTAGCAAAAAAAGCAGTAAAAGTCCAAAAAGCTACCACATGCTCTTTTGGCTCAACTTTTAGATAAACTTGTGAGAAAACAACCAATAAAATAGCAATCCCTACTATCTGTTTTATGATACTCTTATCAAATGTACTAATCAAAGTGAGAAAAAAGATACCGATAGGAATACCGATATATCTGATGATAGTAGCTATTGTCACCTCTCTCCAAAGCACATGTGAGCGAAACTTGTAGGTAGATGTAGCTGATTGAAAAAATATAGGAATAGCTGTTGTAGCGATGGCTTCAGAGAGCCCAAGACCACTCCATATAAGCAAAGGTATGGCAAATATATTAAATGCAAAACCAACGATACCTTGAATTGTACTACATAAAAAAAGAGTGATACCGATAATCACAATAAGAGAAATACTCAACTTCTTCCCTTTTTTATGTAAGTATATCTTAAGACATGTTAAAATCTCATAACTATAACTATAAAGGCTGAAAAATGGACTTACAAAAACTCCTTTCTTATAAAATTTTAGACATCAGTTTGCAAAATCTCTCTATCGCTTTGGGTATATTTATCTTGACTCTAATATTTAGCACTGTTTTTAGTAAATTTTTAATGAGTCTGCTGAGAAAATTAACTTCAAAAACAAAGACTAAAGTAGATGACCAATTCTTGGCGATACTTGAAGTTCCTCTGAAGTTTTCTATCATTCTTTTGGGATTTGATCTATCTAAAGAGTGGCTCAATCTATCCAAATTAGATGCTGTGCTAGACAGATTTATCCACTCATTTGCTACCTTTATAATCTTTTGGATTTTATATAGATTAGTCGGTAAATTTGCCTATATATTTGATAAATTTTCATCAAAATTTGGTAAAAAACTAAGTGCTGATATAGAAAATTTTATGGTTAAAACATTCAAGATACTAGTCGTTATCATTGGGTTTATGAGTATTCTTCAAGGCTGGGGTATAAATGTCAGTGCATTTTTAGCGTCTCTTGGTTTGGTCGGTATGGCATTTGCACTAGCAGCTAAAGATACAGCAGCCAATCTTTTTGGCTCACTCGTGGTTTTTACTGATCGCCCCTTTAAGCTTGGGGATTGGATACAAACTCCCGAAGTAGAGGGAACAGTAGAAAATATCGGTATCCGCTCAACCAAAGTCAGAGCCTTCTCCCAAGCCCTCATCAGCGTTCCAAATGCAACGATAGCAAATACGCCAATCACAAACTGGTCACAAATGGGTAAAAGAAGGATAAAAACCAGACTTGGTCTAACTTATAGCACCACCAAAGAACAGATGCAGACCATACTAAAAGAGTTAAGACAAATGCTCCAAAAGCATCCAGAAATCCACAATGACACCATCATGATTCGCTTTGATGAGTTTGCCGACAGTTCTCTTAGTATCTTTTGCTACTTCTTTACGACTACTACAAATTGGGTAAAATTTCTCGAAGTGAGAGAAGATGTAAATTTTAAAATAATGGACATAGTAGAGAAAAATGGCGCAAGCTTTGCCTTTCCAAGCCAATCACTCTATATAGAGAGCACACCAAAGCAGACTATGGGGTAATAATATCTCTTTTATCTGTCTTTTGCTCTACTATCTCTAGTGTTTTTAGGTTTAGTGCTGTTAGCTTCTCCCCATAACAACAGCCTGTATCTATGCAAATGTAGTTTTTCCCTCTTAAGACTTCACGAAAATTGCAGTGCCCAAAGATATTTATAACTTTGTACTCTTTAAAATCTTCCCAATCCTTCATGTGAGTTGCATCATCTATCCTGTTGCTAAAAAGAGAGTGCAGATACTTTTCATCTCTTCTTTTATAGTAGGGCAAACCAAAACCATGCGTTACGAAGTAGCCTTTTTTTTCTAAGTAGAGTGGCAATTCTTCTATCCATTTTAAATGCTTGTCCAAAAGAGATGAATCTTTTTTATAGTTTTCTATCGTCTGCCTCCCTCCCCATCCTCTCCTTGTTGCCCATTTGCTTGATTTGTCGTCTTTTAAAAGAGCTTTTTTGAGATATAGTTGCATAAAATATTCATGATTTCCCTTTACGCAAAGATGACTGTTCTCTATCACAAACTCTATAACCTCTTTTGAAAAATTACCCTTATCACACAAATCTCCAAGAAATACCAACTCTGCTTTTTTTGGTAGTTTTTTCACGAGCTTCAAAAGAGTATGATAACAACCATGTACATCACCGATAACAAAAGTATCTTTGAGTTTTTTACTCATCTTTTAATTTTCAGGCGCTTTTGCCTAGAACATAGTAAGTCTCTTTATTTGGTACTTTTTCTAGTGCTATTTTGTATTTTTTTGACCACTTCTGAATGATATCTTTTGTGCTTTGTACCATCTCTTCACCCACTGCCTCATTTTTTATCTTAAAATAGTCATGTGTGCTTG